>NZ_CAXUCH010000028.1:28373-29994 GCF_964249325.1 uncultured Mycobacterium sp.
CTATATCGTTGCTGGCCTTCTGACCTGGGTGAGGTACGTTCGCCGCCCGGCCTCGACGCGCTCTGAACAGCAGCAAGCGGCCATGCAGAAACCGGCCGCCCATGTTGGGCAGCTGTAGACCACGGCTATGGATCACAAGCAACCCGTCGTCGATACCGGCGGACGGACCGCCCATACCGGCTTCCCCCGTCAGGGCTAGCGAGGGACAAAGCGGATAAACGGCAGCTGCCGCCCGACCGCACGAAAGTCGGCCTCTGAGCCATCGACTGAGTAGCCAAGTAGTCGCGGGAGTAGGTATTTCGCCGCCGCTCGATGACGCGCAGCGTATTTCGCGAAGATCTTCGCTCCGTCCTCTTCGTCGAGCTTCACCGCTCTCACCGGCATATTCCGCCTGCCCACCTGGATCGTGACGTCGGGCGTATGCATGACGTTGCGGTACCACGCGGCGGTCGGTCCCCATCCCGAGGCGACGACAAAGCTGTCGTCGGCGGGATCATGGTCGACGACTTCGAGTACCGCTTGACGTGGCTTGCCCGACACCCGCCCGATATGACGCAGCAGCAAAAGACGTTGCCCGAAAATCGGGCCGAGGCCAGCTCGATACACATAGATCGGAACGCGAAAAACTAGCTTTCTCAACTTTTTCGGCGGACGGAGGTTCTTGGTGATCTGCACCCTCCTCATCCTTCCAGTGAGTGGCCCGCGGCACTTCGCGCCTATTCCGCAACCAAGTCAAACCAGCACCTAACCACACTGTTGCATAGAGTCATTATATGCCGAGTGTGGTGTACTGCCCGGAAGGGCTGCGTCGATGCTGTATGAACCAAAACGGGAATGCGACGCAACGCGTTGCGCTCGAGCTGATTTCGACTCGGTGGACGATCGCTCGAGCGGCCAATTCATGGCGGGGCCGCGCTCATGAGAAATAAGGAGGGAACAATGGTCGACGCACGAGGGCGGCTCCCAATAGCGCGCGCTGCCAACCAGACATACGACAGCCGAAACGGCGGGTGTTTTCGATGAACGAGGTGCTGGCGCAGTTAATCGATGGATGGCAGCCCGCAGCCTATGCAGCGCTCAAGGCGCTTGCGCTATTCGTAACTGCCGCCGGGGCTTTCCGGCTCACGCTTCGTCGCACCATCTCCGCGTTCACACCGTTTGACTGGGTGACCGCCGTCGCAGTGGGCGCAATTGTGGGCCGGACCGCCACGGCCGCCGACACGTCATGGCTCACAGGGGCAGCGGCACTGCTGACGTTAATTGCTGCGCATGACATCGTCGCTCGGCTGCGTTTCAACCCGTGGATGCGTCGCCTCGTTGACCCACCGGTTCGGGTGCTGATCCGCGACGGGCAATTGCACCAGGCCAACATGAAACGATGCGGTATCACCCATGCCGACCTTGACGCGATTCTCCGCGAACATGGTTACCAGACGCCCGATGCCATTCGCTTGGCGCTATTCGAATCCAAAGGAGTGGTATCCATCTTCGGCAACCCTGATTAGCCCGACGTGGCACTAGGCCCAGCTGGAGCCGACGGCACTGTCGGTGCTGGCCATGTTGGAACTGGCGGTTTGCACCTTTTGGCCGTGGGCGTTGGCCTGCTCGTAGATCACTTGGA
>NZ_CAXUCH010000029.1:0-2559 GCF_964249325.1 uncultured Mycobacterium sp.
CGACGATGGTGCTCACGCTTGATCGGCCGCAGAAGGGAAACGCTTTGCGACGCCACGACACCGAAGCGCTGGCCGACATGGTCGAGCGTGTCGACGGCGGCGGCGACGAGCGCTGCATCCTGATCCGTGCGCGAGGAAAGGACTTCTGTACCGGGGCCGATCTGCACGCCGCCAACGCGACGGACACCCAGCCGCGGGTGGGTCACATGGTGCGCACCTTGGAGGCCGGGCCGCATCGGCTCATCGAGGCGCTGTGGAACACCCGCGTCCCGACGGTCAGCGCCGTGCAGGGCAGGGCGATGGGCCTAGGGCTGCACCTGGCGGTGGTCTGCGATTTCGTGCTGTGCACTCCCGATGCCGTCTTTGCCGAACCATTCTGTCGCCGCGGGTTTTCAGTGGATAGCGGCGGCTCGTTTCTGCTTCCCCGCCTCGTCGGTATCCGCCGGGCACGACAGATGCTGTTGCGCGGCACATCCGTCGACGCGGCGACCGCCGCGGCGTGGGGACTGGTCGACGGGGTGGTCGAGAACGCGGCGCTGCACGAAGCAGCGGCCGCGTTGGCGGCCGAACTCGCGGCGGGACCGACGTTCTCGCTTGGTCACACCAAGGAGCTGCTGAACCGTCGCGGGTCGACAGACCTCGGGGCGGCGCTGCGCGCCGAAGCCGATGGCGTCGAGGCGACGATCCGCAGCGCGGACTTCAAGGAAGGCATCCGCGCGTTCGTCGAACGCCGCGATCCGATCTTTACGGGGCACTGACAATGGACCTGGCGATCAGCGCGGAGCAGCGCGAACTGGCGCGAACGGTCGGCGCCTTCCTGGAGAAGCGCTCACCTGAGGCGCAGGTGCGCCGGTTGATGGAGGACGGGGCAGCGGCCGACCCCGACGTGTGGGCACAGATGGCCCAGCAGCTCGGGCTGCAGGGGCTGATCATCCCGGAGACGTACGGTGGCGGCGGATCCGGCTTTGCTGACGTGGCGTTGGTGCTCGAACAGATGGGCGCGGCGCTGCTGGTGGCGCCGTTTCTGTCGGCTGTGGTGTCTTCCAGCGCGCTGATGTTGTCTGACCGCAAGGAACTCAGGGCAGAGTATCTGCCGGGTGTGGCCGGCGGGGAGTGGTTCGGTACCCTCGCGCTGGCCGACGAGACGGGCCGCTGGGACGCCGAATCATGCTGCGCCTACGCCGATATCGACTACTGCGGATACCGCGTCAGCGGGGTGAAGAGCTACGTCCTCGACGGTCAATACGCCGACTTCTACATTGTGTCGGCGGGCACCGATGATGGGGTGCGGTTGTTTGTCATCGATTTTGATGCACCGGGCATCGGTGTGACGCCGCTGCAGCCGCTTGACCCGACCCGTCCCATTGCCCGGTTGACGTTCGATCGGGTGCCGGCGCGGCTGCTTTCGGCCGACCCGGGTCTGGTCGACCGGGTGCTTGCGATCGCCGCAATCGCGTTGGCGGCCGAGCAGGTTGGTGGCGCGCAGCGATGCCTGGACATGGCGCTCGACTACGCCAAAACCCGAATCCAATTTGGCCGGCCGATCGGCGGCTTCCAGGCGATCAAGCACAAGTGCGCCGACATGCTGGTCGCGGTCGAGTCCGCGCGCTCAGCCGCCTACCATGCCGCACGGGTGCTCGACGACGCGGCCGACGACCCGCGCGTGGCAGCCGCTGTGGCTCAAGTCCACTGCTCGCAAGTCTATTCGATGGTGGCGGGGGAAAACATCCAGATCCACGGCGGAATCGGGTTCACCTGGGAACACCCGGCCCACCTCTATTTGAGGCGAGCCAAGAGCTCCGAGAAGCTGTTCGGCGACCCCGCCGCACACCGCGAACGTCTGGCAACCCTGGTGGGGATCTGACCGACATGGCACTCGCCGAGTCACTGCGCGCCAGACTGGTCCTTCCCGCCGTCTGCGCACCCATGTTTTTGGTGTCGGGGCCGGAACTGGTTGCGGCGGCGTGCAAGTCGGGGCTCATCGGCGCCCTGCCGCGCCAGAACGCGCGCAGCCTACCGATTTTCGAGCAATGGCTGCGCAGCATCCGTGATGATCTTGAGGCGTTCGCCGCCGAGCACCCCGGCGCGCGCGTGGGCCCGCTTGCGGTCAATCTGGCTACCGGGTTCGACGACGATGAACTAGCGAATCACCTGGACCTGTGCGTGCGCTTCGGCGTCGACATCATCATCTCGGCGCAAGGTAACCCCGCTGCGCTGGCCGAGCGCGTGCACGACCGCAGTGGGTTGATCTTTCACGATGTGAAGTCAATGCGCTTCGCGGAAAAGGCGATTGCCGCCGGGGTGGACGGGCTGACCGAGGGCAACCCGCCGTCCTACACGGAGTGGGAGATCGCGCAGGTGCGGGCCGGCTACGCCCAGGGCGTGCCGGTCGCCCAGCTCGCCGTGCTGATCGGGCGTCCCATGTCTGGCGTCGCCTGCCTGGCGTCGCGGCTCGGCATCACGCACGCCAACAGCCCGCCCGACTGGACAACCGCCGAGCAGCAGCGCGCACTGGCGATGGCGGAGGAGGGCAGGCGCTACCGGCAGATCGCCGCCGCC
>NZ_CAXUCH010000029.1:2569-29515 GCF_964249325.1 uncultured Mycobacterium sp.
CGCCGGCGGTGGGGGGCATTCGGGCACCACCAGCCCCCTGGTGCTGATCCCGAAGATCCGCAGCATCTTCGACGGTGTCATCATTCTCGCCGGGGCAGTGGGGACCGGGGCGGCGATTCGGGCCGCTGAAGTCCTGGGCGCGGACCTGGCCTATCTGGGCACCCGCTTCATCGCCACCCGGGAGTCGCGTGCCCGCGACGCCTACAAGGCAATGCTGGTGGCAGGCACCACGAACGACCTGATGTATACCGGCGACATCGCCGGCGTGCCTGCGAATTGGCTGACCGAGTCGATGCGCGCGGTCGGCCTGGACCCACAGCACCTGCCCAAGCCGACGCGCCCGGGACTTACCCACGCTCATCTGCCCGACGGCGTCAAACCGTGGGTGAACCTGTGGTCGGCCGGTCAGGGCATCGAGCTGATCGACGACATCCCGACAGTCGCGCAGCTCGTCGCACGGCTGCGGCGAGAGTACGTGGCGGCCTGCGGCGTGCCCGACATGGCGGACGTGGCGCGCGCGGTGGACGATACCGCGCACGCCCGATGACCTCGGCTCGCGGTCTAGAATTCTTCCGAAAGTGCCGGACAGGAGAACCGACGATGCCGTCTGCCGGGGGCGAAGCTGTCGCCAGGCGATCGTCGTGGCGAGCCAAACGTGCTGTCGGTCGGGACGATCCGGAGCGCCAGCAGCTGCTGGTTGCTGCCAAAGCGGTCCTGGAGCGCAGCGGCTGGTGGGGTTTCAAGGTCGATAGTGTGCTGCGCCAAGCCCGCCTGTCGACGCGTAGCTTTTATCGCCACTTCGACAAAAAGAGCGATTTGCTGTTGGCGCTGCTGGAGATGGAGCTTGGTGGGGCCGCCGAGAAGTTGCGGCGCGTCACCGCCGCCGGCGGCCCATCGCAACGCATCCGCGCCTACATCGCCGCGACCATCGACATGGCCTACCGCGCCGAGCTTGCCAAGCCATCGTCACTGTTCGCCTCGCACTGGCGCGAGCTGCTGCCCGAGTACGGTGAGTCGATCGACCGGATCATCGACGACATGGTGGCCCCTCTCGTGCAAGCCATGGCTGAGGGCGCCCGCACAGGCGAACTCACGTGCGGTGATCCGGCCGCCGACGCCAAGGCAATCTTCTATCTGGTGGCAGGTATGACTGCCGACCAGGCGGCCGCGGGTGGGGCGACGCCGCGCGAGGACATCGAGCACATCGCGGTGCCGTTCATCGAGCGGGCGATCGGCCTGAAGTGACAGCGGAGTTCGGCGAGTCGACGAAACCCGATTTTCTGCGTCCGCCAGGCTGGAAGCGCTGCTACGCCACCGCTAGTTGGAAAGCATGGGTTGGATGAACAACACGACGATTCTGCGTTGGTTCGCGTTGTCTCGCGTCGCCCTGGGCCTGTGGCTGTCGGTCGCTCCTGACAAGCCCGGCGAGATATGGTTCGGCAGCGCCAAGCATCCTGCTTCCACCCGCATGCTGTTGCGCAGCGTAGGCGCACGGGATGTGGGATTGGGGCTGGGCTTGGCCGCCAATCCGCGGCCTGCCTCGCTGTGGCTGCGGGCAGGCATCCTTGCCGACATCGTCGATACGACAGCGGCCGTGCTGGTGCGTCACGAAGTCCCGAAAAGGAACTTCTTCACCGGCTTCATCGGTGCATTGGCCTACGCGGTCATCGGATTGGCCATCGCGCTCCGCGCGGTTTCCACCGGTGATTCTGATCGGTGAAGCTTCTGCGTCAGTCGAAGCTTTCCAGGGTGCCAAGGTCTTCGATCGCGACGGCGAACCGCTGACCCATCGCCACGGCGAACCGATCCGGTTGCATCTCGGTCGGGCAGAGAATGTTCAGGTAGCCGTGCATCATGTGACGGCGGTGGGCCAGGAAAGCCGCGTCGATGCTGGGCACGTCATCGGCGCCGTGAACGCGAAGTTCGTCGAGGTAAAGTTTCAACAGATCGCGTTCTGAGGCAGCGCGGTCCTCGGGTGTGAGCGCTCCAGTCATGAAATAGGTGACGTCCCAGATGTAGGGGCCACGTCCGACCGCCTGAAAATCGCAGAAGCCGATATTGCCGGCCGAGTCGCGAAAAGTGTTGCCCAAGTGAGCATCGCCGTGCACCAACGCGTGGGGCAGCGCTTTGTCGGTTTCGAACATGGCCCGCAACGCGTTCTCGATTTTCAGCCGGTCGCGAAGGTGTTCGGGGAGGAACCTTGCGCGCTCACGTGCGATGTAGTCGTTGAAATGGTCGAATTGCACGAGCAAGATCATCAGCGACGCGACTGCGGCGATGTCTTCGATCCACTCGAAGCTCTGCATGCGGCGGCCGCGCCAGTACCGGCCCTGCATCGCTGCGAGCTGGCGTACGCCATCGGCGACGGCGTCGATGTCCAACGGTTCGTCGCAATCACCGAATCGGACATCGCGGCGCGCCAGATCCTCGAGGATGACGATCGCCTGACCGTTGGCGCCGAGGCCGGCGAAGTACGCATCCGGTTGGGTGACGACGTCAGACAGAGTCGTGGCAATGTTGCTGAAATACAGTGTCTCAGCGGCGAACGCCGCAGCCGAGGTGAAGCCGTGATCGATGAAGTTACCCTTCATGAACATCGTCGGCGGTAGGTCGTGCGGATTGTTCGCATAGTCGATCAGTAGTCGCAGACTACTCGCGGATCCCTGCCGCAAGTCGGCGATTTCGACCGCACCTACTCGAGTATCGGGATATCGCTGTCGCAAAGCGGACGTAAGGAAGACCGAATCGATGTCGTCTAACCGGCACGGCAACTCTACCGACGTTTCGCTGCCTGGCATGAAACTGACGTTAGTTGAACCTGGCCTGCGGCGACAGGGCCGAAACGCCGTTCTCGAATCGCTATTCGTTGGCGAGAGCAGTGGTCCAATTCGGCTGGCGGCCTTCAGAGAAGGCGCGTGGGCCCTCGATGAAGTCGGCGTGTTGCCGGTGAGCTTTGACCAGCCCGAAACCATGCTCGACGGCCTCGGAGTAGGCCATCTCCAGCGAGCTCCACAGCGCCTGCTGTGAGAGTGACACCGCGTGCGGCGAATTGCGCGTGATGTCACGGGCGATGGCCTCGGCGGTGGACATCAATTCGCCCGGCGAGACCACCTCTTCCACCAGGCCGAGCATGTAAGCGCGCTGCGCCGACAAGCGGAAATTGCGGCCCTGCAACGTCATTCGCAGCACGGTTCCGAGCGGTAGTCGTTTGGCCAGCCCAATATTTTCCACCCCGGCGACCATGCCGATGCTCACGTGGGTGTCGATGAAGCAGGCGCTCGTCGACGCGATCACGATGTCGGCGTCGGCGACGAAGTGAAGGCCGCCGCCGGCGACCACACCGTTGACCGCGCACACCGTGGGCTTCCACACATTGTTCTGGCGTGCTGTGAGAAACAACTCCTGGCTCACCTCACCTGAGCCCACCCCGACCGAGCCGGTTTCAGCGACACCGGTCAAATCCGCTCCGGTGCAGAAGTGTCGCTGCCCGGCCGCGGTAAGCACCACACACCGAATGTCGGGATCCTCGGCGATGCGCCGCCAGATCCCACGCAGCACGGGCATCATCGCGGGCGTAAGCGCGTTTGCGCGCTGCGGACGATTCAGCGTGATCCGTGCGATGTGGTCTTTGACGCTGAACAGCACATCGTCGTCACAGTTGGTGTTCATCGACTTCACCATCGCACGCACACGTGCACACGTCGCGGGTTGGTACGAGAATGCGGCTCTCAATTAGGGTGGTGCCCTGCGGCTCGCGGGCTTTTAGTGTCGTGGGTATGGGTGTTGATGTTGCGGGCCAAACCGGCTTGCAAGGCCTGCTGACCCGCTGCGCGATGGTCGCGCCCACCAGCACAGCGTTGATCACCGCGAACGGCGAATACACCTTTTCCGAATTGGCCGGCGCGGCGCAGCGCGTCAGCACACGGCTTAACCCCGGCACCCGGGTGGTGATCCGGCTGCGCAACGACGCCGCCTCAGTGGTCGCCGTGCATGCGGCGTGGGCGGCGGGCTGCTCGGTGGTGGCGGCGAGCACGATGGTTCCCGAATCGGAAGTGCGGCGCAGACTCTCGGCGACTTGTGCCGCCACCTTGCTCGTTCCGGCCGCTGAAGGGCTCGAGGTGGCGGTCGAGCCTGCCGGCGGTCGCTGCCCGGCTCCGGACGATGAGGCGCTGGTCATGTTCACCTCCGGTACCACCGGCGTGCCTAAAGGCGCCTCGCTTACGTTCGCGGCGCTCCGCGGCAGTGTCGCCGGGCTCGCCGACGGCACTGCGGTTCCCCCGGCGGGCCGGGCTCCGCGGGTGCCGGCACGGGCACCGCAATTGGTGTTCGTGCCGATTGCGCACATGGGTGGCTTTCTGGGAATGCTGGCGGCGTGGTGGATGGGAAAGCCGCTGCTGTTGCGCGAAAAGTTCTCTGTCTCAACGCTGTGCGAGGTGACCAGTCGTTACCGGCTCGGGGTGCTTAAGCTGACGCCGGCGATGGTCTGGGACCTTGTCCAAGCCGATGGCGCCGAGCTGCCCGGCGTGACAAGTGTGGTCGTGGGCACCGCGGCGCTGGCGGAGGCAACCCGGGTGGCTTTCGAAGCCAAGTATGGTGTGCCGATCCTGCGCAACTACGGTCAAACGGAGTTCGCGGGCGCGATCGCCTTCGAACGCCCGCAGGACGTCGCTGCCGGCATCCGCCCGCCCAACACCGTCGGGCGCATCGCCCCGGGAGTCGAGGTGGTCATCCTCGACCCTGACGGCAACGTGCTTCCCAACGGCGAGATCGGTGAGATCGCCGCCAGGGCGGTCTCGGCCATGTCGGGCTACATCGGCCACGACGGCAGGCTCGCCGACCCGGACGAGTGGTTGCGCACCGGCGACCTGGGCAGGCTCGACGACCAAGGTTTCCTGTACGTCGTCGGTCGGGTGCGCGACGTTGTGGTGTGCGGGGGATTCAACGTATACCCCGCCCAGGTCGAAGCCGCACTTAATGACCTTCCCCGGGTGGCTGATTCGGCCGTGGCCGGTGTTCCCGACGAGCGGCTGGGCGAAATACCGGTGGCGGCGGTGGTTATGCACCCCGGCGCTTGCGCGGGCGCTGACGAAATCCGCGACGCGCTGCGCGACCGGTTGGCCGCCTATGAGTTGCCGCGCAAGATCGCCGTGGTCGCCGAGATACCCCGGCTGGACACCGGCAAAGTTGACCGCGCCGGCGTGGCCCGCCTCTTCGACGCAACACGAGCATGATCCAGCAGACCGACGAGGAATTCCGGCTGGAATTGCGGGCATGGTTGCAGGCCAATCCACCGCCGCAGCCGCCGCCACATTCGGCGGGGCTTGGCCAAGACTAAGACGTTGCGCAGCAACGACTGTGGCAAAAACGGCTGGCACGGGCCGGTTGGGCGGGCATCGCGTGGCCACCGCAGTACGGCGGGCGAGGCGCATCAGCGTTACAGCAGTTGATCTTTCATGAAGAACACCAGCGCGCCGGCGGGCACGGCGGTGAACTGTTTTTCGTCGGCCTCTCACACGCCGGGCCCACGTTGATCGAGTGGGGAACCGAGACTCAGCGCCGCCGATGGCTACCCGGCATCCTCGATGGCGACGTGATCTTCGCGCAATGCTTTTCCGAGCCCGGCGCCGGTTCGGACCTGGCGGCGATCACCACCCGGGGAGTTATTGACGGCGATCATCTGGTGGTCACCGGCGAAAAGCGCTGGAGCACCCACGCTCAACACGCCGATGTGTGCGAGTTGCTGGTGCGCACGGATCCAGCCGATCGCTATGGCGGGCTCACGTACTTGGTGGCCGACCTGACAGCACCAGGTGTGACCGTGCGGCCGATCCGGACCATCACCGGTGCTTCCGAATACTGTGAAGTGTTTTTCGACGGCGCACACCTTCCACTGGAAAATATGGTCGGCCGCATCGGTGATGGCTGGAAAGTGGCCACCACCACCCTGATGTTCGAGCGCAGCACCGCGTTTGCCGCGATGATCATCGGACTTCAACGGCTGGTCGCCCATTTCGTCACCGAGTACGCCGCAGACCCGGTGCTGGCTTACCAGGCAACCGAGCTCAGCGACGACGCCTACTCGGCACGGGCGCTGCTGTACAAATGTGTTGCTGAACAACACGCTGGCCGACAGCCCGGTCCGGCCAGCGGTGCTCTCAAACTCGTCGCTACCGAGCTCAATCACCGCATCCGCAAGTTCGCGGCATTGACGGGCGCGGGGGATGTGCTGGGCTTTCTGGCGTCGTTCGGTCTGCGCATCGGCGGCGGAACCTCGGAAATCCAGCGCAACATCCTCGCCGAGCGGGTGCTGGGCCTGCCGAAAGAACCGCGTGGAGCATGAGATCCACCGCACCGATCGGTAGAGCCGTGGCTGAGCACACCAGTCGTCACTGTCGAACGCGCCGCATCGGGAGCCTCAGCGGTTGCCGGTGGCGATCACCCACCAAGCAAGCCGAGCAGTTCAGGCTTACGGCGCGCATTCAGCCACTTGATCGACCTCACTTGCCTTCGATTGCCGATGCCGGTGCGGTTGACGCAGAGGTCTCATACGGCCTGGCGATTGGGCAATCCGTCACAGCCCAGCTGTAGCTCCGGAGCAGCTTGCGTTGACCCGGTCCCGCGCCTGGCCCCTGATGCGCTCAATCTTTGGCCCAGGCGGTAGAACGCAGTCCGTCAATTGCAAGGGTCGACCGCTAGAACCCCATGCACCCCCGTAATCCAGTCAACTATTGAAACATATAACTCGTTATGGGATCATGGGAGCCGCCACGTGTAGCCGATCGGCCAGGCGCATGGTCCGTCGAACAGCTCAGATAAGCGCAGGTTCAGACCATCACAAATAACCGGGGGACGGTCGGAGTTACATACCTGCGGTCAGCGGCGGCAGTAGCGACCGAGTCAGAGATGTCGTGAATATGAGGGGGTGAAGTGAAGCGGCTCAGCGGGTGGGACGCCACGTTCGTATACGGGGAATCTCCAAACGTGCCCGTCCACACCATGAAAATAGCGGTTGTCGACACAACCGCCTTCGACGGCGAGTTCACCTTCGACATGTTTCAACGCGTGGTTCAGCGGCGGCTGCCTGCGCTGGAACCGCTGCGCTATCAGTTGATCAACATCCCGCTGAAGCTTCACCACCCGATGTGGCTGGATAACTGCGAAGTCGATCTTGATTACCACGTGCGACGCGCGCGCCTACCAAGCCCCGGGGGCCGCCGGCAACTGGATGACCTGATCGCTGAAATCGCCACCACGCCCTTGGACCTGCGCCGGCCGCCGTGGGAGGTGTACTTCGTCGAAGGCATGCCCGACCGAAAATTTGCGCTGGTCGCCAAGGTGCACCATTCGCTGGCCGATGGCGGCGCGTCGGCGAACCTGCTGGCGCGTGCGATGGACTCCAACGCACCGATCCGCGACGACCGGGAGTCTTGTACGGCACCGTCGTCGATCGAATTACTGCGTGCGGCGGGCCGCGATCATCTCCAGCAGGTCAAGGGGCTGCCCACCCTGATCGCAGACACCACTCGCGGAATCGCGAGGCTACGGCGGCGGTCTAGGGAAAGGGGCGAACATCCCGAGCTGGCCCGCCCATTCTCGCCGCCGCCGACGTTTATGAACCACCGAGTGTCAGCTGGTCGTCGGTTCGCCAGCGCGACGTTGCCCCTGGCCGATTTCAAGGAAACCAGCAAGCACCTCGAGATCAAGCTGAACGACTTGGTGCTGTCCGTCGCGGCGGGGGCCTTTCGAGAGTTGCTCCTGCGCCACGACGGCACGGCCGACCAACCGATCATTGCGTCGGTGCCCGTCAACACAGATCCGTCGCCGGACCGTATCAGCGGCAACGCCTTGGGCGCGCTGATCGTATCGCTACCCGTCCAACTGGACGATCCACTGGAGCGCATCCGGGTGACAGGGGTTGCCGTTGATATTGCCAAGGAGAGCAACCAACTACTTGGTCCTGAATTGCTGGGTCGCTGGACGACTTACCTTCCGCCTCCGGTCACCCCGGTGATGCTGCGGTGGCTGGCTGGACGGGAAGCACGCAACGCGCTCTACAACGTATCGATCTCCAATGTTCCCGGTCCGCGAGAGCGTGCCCACATCGCGGGAGCACCGATGAGCGAGTTCTATTCGGTCGGACCACTCACACCGGGGTGTGGCATCAATATCACCGTCTGGAGCTATGTCGACCAGCTCAACATCTCCGTATTGACCGATGACCGCACCCTGCAGGATGCACATGAAGTCACCGACGCGATGATTCATGCCTTCGTTGAAACTCGGCATGCCGCCGGGCTTTCCGGCGGTATAAGTCAGCTCAACTCGGCGATGCCGCAAGCCAAAGCCACGCTCAGCTGAGCGAGTAACAGGGTTTGGCGTGGGCGATCAGCTGCATTGGAGTTTGGCGATATGACGCTACGAGATTCGGTTCAATCCGCCGGTAAGCCAGGAGATTTCACCGGCGAGTGGGATCCGGAGTTGATGCGGCGAGTAGTCAAGCTGTTGCGGCCAATCGCCAAACTGTGGCACCGGTCGCAGGTGCGCGGGCTCGAGCGGATCCCGCCCGGGGGCGCACTTATCGTGGCGAATCACTCGGGCGGCGTTATGCCCATGGATATTCCGGTGATAGCGATCGACTTTTTCGAGCATTTCGGCTATGACCGGCCGCTTTACCACCTCGGACACGACATGTTGTTCAAGGGACCACAGGCCGACTTACTCCACCGGGCGGGCCTGATCCGCGCCAGCCGCGACAACGCAGAACAAGCGCTGCGCTCCGGCGCGACGGTCATTGTTTTTCCGGGTGGGGACTATGACGCTTTCCGCCCGTCGTGGTCGGCGAATGTCATCGACTTCGGCCGACGCACCGGTTATGTGACCACCGCGGTGCAAGCTGGAGTGCCGATTGTCCCAGCGGTGTTGATCGGCGGCCAGGAGAACCAGATCTATCTCACCCGCGGGCGATGGCTCGGCAAGCGACTCGGGCTAAAACGCCTCTTGCGCACCGACATGGTGCCGATCGCACTGGGAGTGCCGTTCGGCGTGACCACTCTGCTTCCGCCAAATTTGCCGTTGCCGACCAAGATCACTGCAGAAATCCTCGAGCCGATCAACATTGTCGAGGAATTCGGCGAGGAACCAGACGTCGCCGAAGTTGACAAGCACGTCCGCAGTGTGATGCAGAAAGCTTTGACCCGGTTGGCCGCCAAACGCCGGTTGCCGGTGATCGGCTGACAACGATGCCCGACACAAGTTATCGCCAACGCATCATCGACGTCCGGGATGCGATCCGTACGCTTCGCCGCGCTCGATTAGTGGCCGGGATGCGGCCAGACAAATATTTCCGGATTGCGACCGCGCTGCGGCGCGAAGGCGCAACCAACACTGCTGGCATTGCAATGTCGGCGGTCCGTTGCCCGCAACGTCCGGCCTTGATCGATGAACTTGGCGTGCTGACCTATCGCGAACTTGACGAGCGAGCCAATGCGTTTGCGGCCGCGCTGCAGCAGCAGCCCGGCGGCAACCCGCAGATGGTCGCCATCATGTGCCGCAACCACCGCGGCTTGGTGGATGCTCTGGCCGCCGCGGACCGGATCGGCGCAGACGCATTGTTGCTCAACACGTCCTTCGCCGCACCGGCGCTGGCGGACGTGGTTAGCCGCGAGCGCCCCGATGTCATCGTCTATGACGAGGAGTTCACCGAGAGCGTCGAAGCGGCACTGGCAGGTCAACCCGACACACCCGCAGTCGTCGCCTGGACTGAGCAGCCGGCTCGCCACGACGCCACCGTTGAAACGCTGATCGCCGCCTATCGGGGGCAACGGCCGTATCCAACGCGTCGAAGGGGCAAGTTGATTCTGCTGACCTCCGGCACCACGGGAACGCCCAAGGGTGCCAGGCGCTCGCCGGGGGGTGGGCTATCCGAATTGACTGCGGTGCTCTCGACGGTGCCGTGGCGAGCTGAGGAAACAACGGTAGTGGCGGCTCCCATGTTCCATGCGTGGGGCTATGGCCAGTTGGTGCTCGGCACGCTTCTGTCGTGCACTCTTGTGGTGTGCCGAAAGTTCGACCCGGAAGCGACTCTGGTACTTGTCGATCGTCACCGCGCGACCGGACTCAGCGTGGTGCCGGTGATGATCGATCGCATCATGGAACTTCCCGACGACGTTCGAAGCCGCTATAGCGCACGATCGCTGCGGTTTGTGACCGCATCGGGATCGCGGATGCGTCCCGATGTGGTGGTCAAGTTCATGGACGAGTTCGGCGACGTCATCTACAACAACTACAACGCCACCGAAGTGGGGATGATCGCCACCGCCACACCGGCAGATCTGCGCGTTGCGCCTGACACCGCCGGAAAGCCCCCGCCGGGGGTAGAAATTCGGATCCTCGATGAAAACCACAGTCAGGTAGCCACGGGTGAGGTGGGCCAGATCTTCGTTCGAAGCGGCTCACATTTCGACGAATACACCTCCGGCACAACCAAGCACACATACCACGGCTTCATGGCCACCGGAGATCTGGGCCGTCTCGACGAAAGCGGGCGGCTTTTCGTGGTGGGCCGTGACGACGAGATGATCGTGTCGGGCGGTGAGAACGTCTACCCGATTGAAGTCGAACAGGTTTTGGCGGCCCATCCCGATGTGGTGGAAGCTGCCGTACTCGGTGTCGACGACGAACGGTTCGGGCAGCGCCTGGCGGCATTTGTCGTGCCGAAGCGGGGTAGTTCGATTACGCCGGAAGCGCTGAAAGAACATGTACGCCACAATTTGGCGAACTACAAAGTACCCCGGGAGATTACTATCCTCGACGAACTGCCTCGAACCAGCACCGGCAAGATCATTCGTCGGGAACTGCAGGCACGGACCGGCGCGCGCGGCAGCCACCGGTGATCGGGCCACGCGTTCAAGCGGCCCAAACCCCTCCGAGGGTTTGCCTGTGAGCCTATGCTCGGCCAGAGAGAGCCGACCATGGACAGCGATCTCTTCCGCACGCAGCGCGACGTTGGCCCTGGCGTCGTCTCGGAGCTGAACGCGGCCGGATTCGCTGATGCCGAGGAAATCGGACGCGGCGGCTTCGGCATCGTGTTTCGGTGCACCCAGGTCGGGCTGGACCGCGTGGTCGCGGTCAAAGTGTTGACCGCCGAGCTCAACGAGAACCGGGAACGGTTCCTGCGGGAGCAGCGGGCGATGGGCCGGCTCACCGGGCACCCGAACATCGTCGGTGTGCTGCAGGTCGGCGAGACCGCCAGCCGATACCCATACCTCGTCATGCACTATCACCGCCAGGGCTCGCTTGAGGCGCGGATCAGCCGGCTGGGCTTGCTGCCGGTCGAGGAAGTGTTGCGAATCGGCGTGAAGATAGCCGGGGCGCTGGAGTCGGCACACCGGCTGGACATCCTGCATCGCGACGTCAAGCCGGCCAACATTCTGCTCACCGACTATGGCGAGCCAGCGCTATCCGACTTCGGAATCGCCCACATCGCAGGTGGATTCAAAACCGCCACCGGCACGTTCACCGGGTCGCCCGCCTTCACTGCCCCGGAGATCCTGGCCGGCGATCGGCCCAGTCCGGCCTGCGACACCTACAGCCTGGGCTCCACGTTGTTCGCCGCGCTGACCGGCCACGCGGCCTATGAGCGCAAGTCCGGCGAACAGTTGGTCGCGCAGTTTCTGCGCATCGCCGCCGAGCCCGTGCCGGACCTGCGCGCCACCGGCATCCCCGACGACGTCGCAGCGGTGATCGAGAAGGCAATGGCGCCCGACCCCGCCGCCCGTCCGTCGGCTGCGGCCTTCGGCGAGGAGCTGCAGCGGGTTGAGGTTGTGCACGGCTTTCCCGTCGACCAGATGGCGGTGCGCCCAGGCCGCCAGTCCACGCGGTCGCAAAGCCACGGCGCCCCGCGCGCGGCGCCGGGGACACTTCCGCTGGAGCTGACCAGCTTCATCGGTCGCCGCGCCGAACTGCAGCAGGTGCAACAGCTGCTCTCGGAGTCGCGGCTGGTGACGCTGACCGGAATCGGGGGAGTCGGCAAGACCCGGCTGGCGTTGCGGGCCGCCAGCCAAATGACGGCAAATTTCCCGGACGGCGTGCGACTGGTCGAATTAGGCGAGCTGCGGGATGCCTCGTTGGTGGTGGACGTCGTCTCCGCCGCGCTGGGCTTGCGCGACGAGTCGGGAAGAGCGTTGCGCGACGTGCTTGTCGAATTCCTCCGCCTGCGCAAGCTCCTTGTGGTGATCGACAACTGCGAGCACGTCGTTGACGAGGCGGCCAGGCTCGCCGAGGGATTGTTGCAGGCCTGTCCTGATCTGCGGATCTTGGCCACCAGCCGGGAGCGCCTCGGCGTTGGCGGCGAAGCGGTAGTGTGCTTGTCTCCATTCGCGGTTCCCGCCGCCGACCGTGAGCCCACGTTAGGTGGGCTGCCGGGTTATGACGCCGTGGCATTGTTTGCCGAGCGCGCCGCGGCAGCGGTACCGGGGTTCACTCTCACCGACGACAACAAGGGGACGGTGGCGAGCATCTGCTCTCGGCTCGAAGGCCTACCACTTGCCATCGAATTGGCCGCTGCACGGTTACGCGCGATGTCGGCCGAACAGATCCTGGAACGGCTGGGCGACCGGTACACGCTGTTAACCCAGGGCAGTCGCGGCGCGCCGGCGCGCCAGCAGACTCTTGCCGGAAGCATCGGTTGGAGCTACGAGCTGTGCACCCCGGCAGAACAACAGCTGTGGCAGCGGCTATCGGTATTCGCCGGAAGCTTTGAACTCGAAGCGGCAGAACAGGTTTGCAACGGCGACGTGTTTCCCGAGATACTCGTCGACTTGTTGACCGCGCTGGTAGACAAGTCGATATTGATCCGCACGGAATCGGCTGGCGGCCTGCGGTTTCGGTTGCTCGATACGCTGCGCGATTACGGCCGCGAAAAGATCCACGAAGCCGGCGAGCACCGCCAGCTGCGCCGCCGCCATCTGGGATGGTATCGGCGACTGATGGCTGACGCTGCGCGGGAGTGGTTCAGCGCGCTGCAGGTCCATTGGATCGCCCGCCTCGAACCGGAATCACACAACCTGCGAGAAGCGCTAGATTTTGCGCTCTCGGAGTCCCCTGCGATCGCACTGGAGATGGTCGGCAGGATGTACTTGTACGCGATTGCGCGCGGATTTCTCAGCGAAATGCACCACTGGCTGAAGCGAGCGCTGACCGCAACGCCGCGCGAGCCCACACTTGACAGAATCCGTGCTCTCTACGCCGCCGCCATGATCGCGGGCCTTAGGGGCGACCGTGCTGCCCAGATGATGTGGGTGGCCGAGGCCGGATCACTCGGCCGGCAACTGACCGAGTCTGCGGCGCTCAGCTTGGTCTCCGCGGCCCGCGGCTTTGAGGCGCTGATCCGCGGCGATGCCGATCAGGCATTGGCCTGCTTTGAACCCGCCGTGGACGCCGACGACCCCGCCGTGCGGATTTCGGCGATGCTGTTGGTGGGGTGGGCACTGGAATCCCGCGGTGACATCGGCCGCGCCCTCATCTGGCAAGAAAAGGCGCTCGCGGCCGCCGAATCGGCCGGAGAGGTGGTGTTTCGGTCATACGCATTGTGGTCAATCGGGGTCGGCTGGTGGCGGCATGGCAAGACGGAACGCGCCGAGCAGCTTCTGCGAGAGTGCCTTGGGCTCACCCAGCTCATCGACGATCCGCGCAACGGCGCGGCGTGCCTGGAGGCGCTCGCTTGGGTTGCCCGGGCGAAAAACGATCCGCGCCGCGCTGTCGTGTTGATGGCCGCCGCGCAGAAACTGGGTAATTGGATCGGAGTTTCTCCGGCGGTGCTGCCGGACCTTGCCGTGTTCCACGACGAATGCGAACGTCGTGCCCGTCACGTGCTTGCGGACGACGAATTCGACGCAGCGAGTCGGCAGGGCGCCGCAATGGGCTTCGACGACGCGGTTGCCTACGCGCTCGAAGGCCGACGCTAGCGTGCCAAGGCTAGTCAGGCCGCGCAGCCGATTTGGCCTTCGCGGCGGCCACCGCGTGGCTGTGTTCGGGCGAATGCATACTTTCCAGCTCTCCGATGAAGGCCCGCTCGAATGCTTGGGGCAGTTGGGCTTCCAGGTAGGCATTCAACGCGCGCTTGGTGTTGTGCAGCGCAGCTGACGGTATCTTCGCGAGCCGCGATGCCAGGCTCATCGCCTCGCCCATCAGGTTCTCGGCCGGGACGGCTCGGCTCGCGAGTCCGAGCTCTGCTGCTTGTTGTGCCGAAATGCGTTCACCGAGAAAAAGAAACTTCTTGGCGCGCGACAATCCGACCAGCGCAGGCCATACCATTCCGCCGTCGCCGGGCACCAGTCCCATGCGCAGGTGAGGATCGGCCAGAAAGCTGGTGTCTGCCATCAACACCAGGTCCGACAGCAGGGCCAGGCTGCACCCCAGACCGACTGCCGGGCCGTTGACCGCGGCGATCACCGGCAGCGGGCAGCGGATTATTCCCGTGACCATCGCGCGGCCCTCGTCGATGGTTTGGGCGCGCAACCCCGCATCGTCGACGTTTTCCTGCATGTAGTCGAAGTCGCCGCCCGCGCTGAAGGCCGAACCCTGTCCTGTCATCACCACCGCCCGTGCGTCGCTGTCGGCGGCAGGTGGTCCCAAACCCGCGCCAACGCTTGATGCATGGCGCGGTTGACCCCATTGAGGGCCTCGGGGCGGTTGAGCGTCACGATGCGGACGGGCCCGTCGCCGGTGACGACGAGCTCGCGTGGCAGTCCGTACATCAACGGCCTAAGCCTTCGCAAAGTGCGACGGCGACCGCCATGTTGTGCTTGTAGACGACGCTCGCCCGCATCGCGGGATCCACGTCGGCATAACTGATCTCAGGCACGTAGCTGCGCATCTGGTCTCCAGTTGACTGTTGGGGCTGGTTGGCGTGGCCAGAAACCGGCGGCGGGGCAATAACCGAGCGTGCGCACGAAACGATAGCACATTGACTTTACATGTATAGTTAATGGAACGGCGTCAGCCAGAACGGCGTCGGCGAGAAGGCGGTAGGTAGTGGTCCAGCAGGGCCGACAGCGCGCTGTCGAAGGAGTCCGATGCGCGCAGTTTGGCCACATAGTCGCGGATCTCGTCGTCGGCGTGCGGGGTGCGGCTGAGCTCAAAGTTCGGGCTTTCCTCGACGAGCAGCCGGCCGAGCACGAGCTGGTGCACCGCCGCGTAGGCCACGCGAGCAGCGTCGCGATCCAGGCCGGCCCGTTCGAACTGGTGAATGCAGAACAGAACGATCTTGCGGGCGTTGGGAAGTAGCTTGCTGGTCAACAGAACTGAGCTCAGACCGGGAACGGTCCGCAGCGCGTCCATCGCAGCAGTCACGATGTCGGTGAACAGTTCGCGCCAATCGCCGGAGTCCCGGTCAGGCAGCGCGATCTGGCCGAGCAGGTCGTCGCCGACCATACGCAGCAACTCGTCTTTGTCCTCGACGTGGTGGTACAGCGCCATCGGGGACACTCCCAGTCGGGCGGCGACCGAGCGCATGGTGACACCGTCCACACCGAGCTCGTCGATCATCTCGGTGACGGTTGATGTGATAAGTGCCCGCCCGAGCGGCGCCCGCTCCTTCACCGACCTTTTGGTAGCCACGCAGCCTGACTATACGCGTACAGCAGAGGAGGGCCATGGGTACGGCATTGCAGCTGAAACCTGATCCGCGCCGCCTTGATCTGCTGCTGGAGCGCTGTCGGTTGGAGGTCGACACCGGCGCGCTGCCGTCAGCGCAGCTTGCCCTCAATGTCGGCGGCGTGGAATACGCGTCGGAGACATTCGGTGCGGCCGCCCCGTCGACGCGGTATGTGCTGCAGTCGGCGGGCCGTCCCGTCGTTGCCGGCGTGTTGTGGAAGCTGATCTCCGACGGTCTTCTCGACATCAGCCGTACGGTCGCTTCCTACATTCCCGAGTTCGGCACCCTCGGCAAGGAGGTGGTCACGGTTGAACAGGTCGTCACCCACGTGGGCGGGTTTCCTCTTGCCCCGCTTGGGTATCCGCAAATGCTCGATCGCGAGGAGCGGCTGAAGGCCTTCTCGACATGGCGGCTGACCTATCGGCCCGGCACCGAGCTGCAGTTCCATCTGACCTCGGCGGCCTGGGTGATCGCTGAACTGTGCGAGCGGCTGACCGGCCGGCCGATCGCGGCGTATCTGCGGGAGGCCCTGACCGGCCCGCTCGGTCTGGACAGCATCGAGATCGGGCCGCCGCTCGAGCGGCAGGGCGATGTCGCGCCGTTCGTGCCGACCGACGGCGATGACGCGGAGATAAACCCTTGGGGTCCTTGGTATCTGGCGCGGCCGGAGATCCTGGCGGCGGGCGAGCCGAGCCATTCCATTGTTGCCACGGCCTCCGACCTGGCGGCGTGGTATCAGGCTTTGCTGACCTCCCCGCTCTGGCGGCGGGAGGTGGTTGAGGACGCCCTGCGTGTGCGGGTCACCCTGCCGGTCCCCGGGGAGCGCGGCGGAACGCCCAGTGTGCCGGGCAACGTCGCGCTGTTCGTGGTGGTGGCCGGTGACGACGGAACGTCGCGGGCGTTCCTGCCCACCGCCACCGGTCCGAAGACCTTCGGGCACGGCGGGGCGCCATGTCAGATCGGCTTCGCCGACCCGGAGACCGGCCTCTCGTTCGCGTTTCTCACCAACGGTTATCCGACGACCGGATATGAGCATTCACGGCGCGGGTTGAACCGGATCATCAACATCGCGAATCTGGCCGCGGACTGTTTCGGCTGACAGACCCGTATTGCCACCCGCTCCTATACATGTATAGTAGCCACGATGGTGGCGACTGACACTTGCCGCATCGTCGACGCGTTCGAGGATGCACTGCTGGCATCGGCCGATCGGCTGGCGGAACTGCGCACGCCGAGCGGTAACCTCGCCGCCCAGCTGGCCGACTCGCGGCGACTGATGAACTGGCTCTTTGATGGCGGCTGGGTGCGTTGGGGGTGGCCGCAAGAAGTCGGCGGGTTTGGCGGGTCGTCGATCATCCGCTGCGAGATCCTCGAGCGACTCGCCTTGCACGGCTACGACATTCCCCACCATTTACAGGTGCTCGAGGTAGTCGGTCCCGCCGTCGTCAGCCACGCCCCGCAACTGGCCGCCGCCGTGCTGCCCGCCGCGTTGCGTGGTGACGAACTGTGGTGCCAGGGGTTTTCCGAACCTGAGGCGGGCAGCGACCTCGCGGCGCTGCGTACCAGTGCGACGCTGCGCGGCGACGGCGGATTCATGATCAACGGACAGAGGGTGTGGACCTCTTATGGGGCCCATGCCGATCGGATGGTGTTGTTGGCCCGAACCGGTCCGGTCAGCGATCGCCATCGGGGATTGGTGATGCTACTCGTTGACCTGGATTCCCCGGGCGTCGAGCGGCGTCCGATCGCGCTGGCCGGCGGGCGTGAAGAGCTCGCCGAGTGCTTCTTCACCGATGCTGTCGTCGGTGCGGACCGGCTGATCGGCGAAGTCGGCGCCGGGTGGTCGGTGGCGATGGACCTCCTGCAGTACGAGCGCGGCACCTACGCCTGGCTGCGGATGGCGATGTGCAGCAACCGCCTGCAGGAGCTGCTGCGCACAACCGGGGTAAACCCTTGGGACACTACAACATATGCGGTGGCCGGTTCCGCCGTCGGGCAGGCATATCTGAGCCTTGCCGCCTTGCGGGCGCGCACGTCATCCACGCTGCGCCGGCTGGCCGCGCACGAAATCGTCGGCGAACAGACCAGCGTCGACAAACTGCTGCTGTCCACCGCCGAGCAAGACGTACTGGATGCGTCGATGGCGCTGCTGGGCACCGACGTGCTCATCGGCGACGGGTCGAAGTCGCAGCGCTGGCGCGATGAGTGGTGGTACTCGCGGGCGGCGTCGATCTACGGCGGGGCCCGGGAAATCCAGCACAGCATCATCGCCGACCGTGTTCTCAAGCTGCCCAGGGAGGGCACCGTTGGACGTTGAAACCCAGCACCTGCTACGGGAATCGGTGCACGAGCTGTTGGCTCAGCCCGACGTGGACCTTGTCGCCGGCTTGGCGCAACTCGGTTGGCACGACGTCGTCACAGATGACCCTGCCGCCGCGGTCGATCTGCTGTTTACCGAGCAAGATAAGGCCGGGCTGGCGTCGGCTGCGCTGGACACCGTCCTCATCGACGCCGCCGGCGGTGACCTGTGCGAGTCGAGCGCGGCCGATCCGCCTCTGGCGGTACTGCATCCGCTCGGCGCCGCGACCTGCCTCGGCGTGGACAACCGGCTGCTGATCGACGGCGTCACGCTATCTGATCCGGTGACCGCGGGCGGCTGCGTCGCACCCGACGGCGCCGAATCGACGGTGCGCCTGCTGGCACCGGAGCAATTGGTGACGGCTGCGGTCCCCGTCGCCGGTTTCGATCCCGCATCGTCGCTGTACCGGGTGCGCGCGGATGTCGCGATCAACGAAACCGAAGAGCGCAAATGCGATTGGACCGGCGCGATCGCGGCGGGTCGGCGCGCTCTGGCGGCCGAACTGGTCGGCAACGGCTCGGCGATGCTGGACATCGCGGTCGACCACGTTCGGCAACGCAAGCAGTTCGGGCGCCCTATCGGCGCCAACCAATCACCGCGGCACCGGCTGGCGCAGTGCTACGCGCAGCTGGCGGCTGCGCGCGAACTGATCGACGTAGCGTGGAAAACCGCAACCAGGTGGGATGCATGGGTGGCCAAGACCTACGCCGGCTGCGCCTGGGATGTGACCAGCCGCGCGTGCCTGCAAGTCTGCGGCGCGATAGGGCTGACGTCCGAGCACCCCCTGGGCCGCTACGCCAAGCGGGCACACCTACTTGATGCGCTTTACGGCGGCTGGCGGGTGTCCTCGCAGGACATCGGCGCCACACTGCTTCGCACCGAAAGCATTCCGGCTGGGCCGCCGATATGACCGACACCGAGCCCCACGCGGTATTCGAGGTCATCGGGGAGCACATCGCCCGGATCACGATCAACCGCCCGCATCGGCTGGGCGCCTACACGCCGCGGATGTGCGCGGAGACCCTGGAGGGCCTGCAGCGAGTGCGCCTCGATGACGCGATCCGGGTTCTTATCCTGACCGGTTCGGGTCGCGGGTTCTGTTCCGGGGGTGATTTGTCACCCGACGCCGGATTCGACGAACACCTCGGACACCAGCTCGGACGGGCGCGGGAGCTGCGCGAAGATGCCCATGCGATCGTCACGGCGCTGCACCGGCTCGACAAGCCGGTGATCTGTGCCGTCAACGGAATCGCGGTCAACGGTGGCCTCGCGTTCGCACTGGCCTGCGACATCAGGATCGTCGCGGCCAGCGCCCGGCTCGGCGACACCAGCGCTAAGGCCGGCTTGTTGCCCGACGAAGGCGGCGCATGGCTGTATCCGCGAACTATGGGCTATGACAGGGCTTTTCGGATGGTGGCGCTGTCAGAGATCTATGACGCCGACACCGCGCAGGCGCTGGGGCTCGCGACCGAGGTGGTTGGCGACAGCGAGCTGGGATCGCGCACATTGGACGTCGCCGAAAAGCTGGCCGCCGGGGCGCCGCTCGCCCTTCGCGCGGTGAAGTTCATGATGCGCCGTGCCATGGAAAACACGTTGGACACCTCGCTGGGCGATGCGCAGCAGGCGGTGCTGTGGGTGGGGCAAAGCGCCGATGCCCGGGAGGGCAACAAGGAGGCGTTTCTGCAGCGGCGTGCGCCGAAGTTCACCGGCCACTGACCGCTCGCAGCACCGCCACATCTACTATACATGTACGTTTACATGTATAGTAGTTTGTGCTGGATGCTCGAACGCCGGTGAAAGGACGTGCTGTCATGGCGCTCATCGAAAACACGGTCGGCGAACTTCCCTACCGGCTCACCGATTTCGACCAGCACTCCTATGAGGCAGAGGACTGCTTCACCCGCTACATGCCGACATCCAAGCTGGACACGGCCGTGCGGCCGATCGTCGCGCCGTCGGGCCGCAAGGTGCTGCTGGCCAATGACAGGATCGTGACCGCGCTGGAAAACGACCTCGATCAGGCGTACGTGCCGGGCTCGCTGGCCGAGATGCTGCGCCGGCGGGCCTCCGGGGAGGCCGCCGAGGCCGAACGGTTCTACGAACGGATGCAGCCCGAATACCTAGACCGGCAGGCCCGCCTGAAGCAACTCGACCAACAGCAAATCGAACGCACGATCATGTACCCGGGCGGCTGGGCGCTGATGGCCGAGGAGTATCTGACGGGCATCGACGCCCTGTATGACAATCTCGAGGCCTTCAACAAGTGGATCGACGACGACTGGGGCTTCGACTTCGATAACCGCATCTACGCCCCGGCGATGCTGTCGATGCGCGATCTCGACCGTGCTTGCGCCGAACTCGATCGGGTTCTCGAGGCGGGCGCCCGCTTCATCACGCTGCCCGCCGGGCCCGCGTACGGGCGCTCGCCCGGTGACCCGTATTTCGACCCGTTCTGGGCGCGCATCAACGACGCCCACGCGGTCGTGTGCTATCACATCGCGGAATTCCATTACCAGGAAAACGTTGCCGCGCACTGGGGTTGGGGCCTGCGCCCACCGTTCCAGTTCTCGGCGTGGCAATGGCAAAACACCTACGGCGAGCGGCCGATCACCGACACGCTGTCCGCTCTGATCTTCGACAACCTCTTCGGCAGGTTCCCGAATATCAGGGTCCTCGTCAGCGAATTCGGCGCCGAGTGGGTGCCCCACTTCATCCGGCACATGGACAAAAGCCGAGGCATGGGCCGACTGGGGCCCTGGCTGGGCGGCCCGCTATCCGAGCGGCCCAGCGCCATCTTCAAACAGCATGTGCGGATCGTTCCCTATCCCGAAGATGACACCGTGGAATTGATCGAGAAACTCGGAACCGACGAGACATTGCTGATGGGCTCCGACTGGCCGCACGCCGAGGGGCTGCGCGAGCCGGCCGAGTTCTACTACAGGCTTGACGGACTCGGTGAGACCGCACGACGAAAATTCCTGCGCGACAATGGCATGAAACTCACCAACGGCGCGGGCTGAACGTTTGGTAGCGGGCCATGCCAGCCGACCCGGTCACGGTGCTGGAGGCGTTTCGGCGCACCGTGACGGCCTTTCCCGAGCGACCGGTGCTCACCTACTTCTACACCGTTCTTACCGGGCGTGACGTCGATCGGGCCAGCGATGCGCTCGCAGCCACCCTGGCGGACAACGGATTTGCTGCTTCAGATCGCATAGCACTGTATCTGCAGAACATGCCGCAGTATGTACTTGCGCTGCTGGCGGCATGGAAGCTCGGCGGCATCGCCGTGCCCGTCAACCCGATGCTAACCCCGGCCGAAGTCGCCAAGCTGCTAGGCGATGCGACACCGACAGTCCTCGTCGCGCTGGACGAGCTGCATACACCCGAGCTGGCTGAGGTGCTGGCCGCCAGCTCTGTGCGGCGGGTGATCACCACCAGCGCACTAAATTGGCTGGGCACGGCTTATCATCCGGGCCTACCGCCGTCACGCTTGCCGGTACCACCGGGGGCCGAAGACTTCACACAACTCATCGCCACGCACCAGGGCCGGGTGCCCCCGCCGGTGTTACCAGCACTCGACGACACCGCCGTGATCACCTACACATCAGGCACGACCGGGGCACCCAAGGGTGCCATGAACACCCACCGCAACATCGCCACGGGTGGGTACGCCTACCGGGATTGGTTCGACCTGAGTGCCGAGGACGTGGTGCTCGGCGTCGCGCCGTTGTTTCATGTCACGGGGCTGACCGGGCATATCGCCTGCGCCTTGGTCTCCGGCGCGCCGCTGGTGCTGTCCTACCGCTTCGACACAGCCGTAGTCCTCGAGATGATTTACCGCCACCAAGCGACTTTCACCGTCGGCGCCATCACGGTGTTCATGGCACTGGTCGATGCGGCGTCGACGCGGGCACACCTGGCGACACTGACGAAAATCGCGTCAGGGGGAGCGCCCGTGGCGGCAGCGACCGTCGAGCGCTTCGAGCGGCGCTTCGGCGTCTACATTCACAACGTTTACGGGATGACTGAAACCACCTCACCGGTGCTGGCGGTACCCGTGGGCAAGCGAGCCCCGACCGGAGCCCAAACCGAAGCGCTATCAGTTGGAGTGCCAATGCCCGGCACTCGGGTCGCGGTGCTCGACGACACCGGCGCGCCGCTGTGTGCCGGGCAGATCGGCGAGATCGCTGTGGCCGGCCCGCAGGTCGTGCCCGGTTACTGGCGCAATCCCGATGAGACGGCGGCCGCGTTCCGCGACGGTTGGCTGCGCACCGGCGATGTCGGCTACGCCGACGCGGAGGGCTGGTACTACCTGGTCGACAGAAAGAAAGACATGATCGTGGCCAGCGGCTACAAGGTCTGGCCACGCGAGGTCGAAGACGTGCTCTACAGCCACGAGGCGGTGCTGGAAGCCGCCGTCGTCGGTCGGCCGCACCCCTACCGGGGTGAGACCGTCAAGGCGTATGTGTCACTGCGACAAGGACACTCGGTGTCGCCGGAGCAGCTGGTCGAGCACTGCCGGGCACGGTTGGCCGCCTACAAGTACCCGCGTGAGGTCGAAATCGTCGATTCGATGCCGAAGACGGCGAGCGGCAAGATTTTACGCAGGAGCTTCCGTGAGCCCGTGTCTGACGTTGCACCGCTCGACGGTCACTCGTGACCACGAAGCGCTGCCCTTGCGCAGGCGCCGCTGCAGAACGGCCCTGGACGAGACGCGACACACGTCTTGAGCAGAGCCGAGATGTCGGCGCGGCCGCAGAGGTCACCAACAGCATTGCCACGGCGGTGCGGCCCGAGCACCGCGATGCGCTATGGGCGACGTTCACGTGCGAAATAGGTGCCGCACTCGTTGACTGGGAGCAACATCCACGGCCCGTGATCGGCCAGTCCCCATCCCACCGATCCGCGCTTCGCCGCCATCACCGACGATCTCAGCGCCGTCAGTCCGAAGTTCCGGCACCCGTGGACCAGCCACGAAGTCGTGCTGGCAGCTGGTGGTGCTCAGGCGTTCCGCCATCCCAACGCCAGGCTCCTTTCCAGCCGATGCACGCTTCGGAGACCGATAGGCCTTCGTCCGCAGTCGTCATCCATTAACTATCGACCGGTACGACATCCAGGGAAACTGAAACCCTTGGGGCAAGCGCTAATTAGAATGCCGTTGGCGTGGGTGAAGCCGCCGTGTCGGTGTGCCGTAATAAACGGCTGGGCGAACCGGTCGTTGCCAATGTGGTGCCTGCGATCGACCGGATCGACCCGCCGAGGCCTGTCCGCGTTTGCGCAGGCGGCGCTTCAGTCGCCACAAACGGCCCCACGTCCGCGCACCAGCAGCGGAAGGATGCAAAACACGAGCTTCCCAAGTCGTACAGAGAGGGCACGTTGAGCACCGAATACGGCGGATCAGCTCAACAGTATTCCCCCGTCAATTCGTTAAATAATTGATACTGCTGGGCAGGAGGTGGTATACATCACCTTACAGCGTAAGGGCATGGGCCCTGGACGGTGAGGAACCATGACGCAATCCACCCGATACGACCCGCGGATCTCAGGACTCTCGCAGCATGTCAAGACCATGGCGACGCCGCAAACGGTATACCACGACAAGGCCAAAGATGTCCGCGCCGAATATCTCGACGGGGCGCTGCACCTCTACCGACACCAGGACATCCTGCACATCAACCGTCACCCAACCGTGCTGGGCAACGGCGGCAGGGGCGGCAGCTTCGGGCACGACGCGCGGCTGATCCCACTGGAAATCGACGGCGAGGACCACAAGAAGTGGCGGCGCCTGCTGGACCCGATGTTCGCGCCGAAAGCAGTTGCGCGCCTGGAGCATCAGATCCGTCAGCTGGCACGCGAGCTCATTGACGGCTTCGCGCCCAGCGGCAAGGCCGAACTGTACAATGATTTCTGCACGCCGTTGCCGTGTCTGACCTTTCTGCGCCTGGTCGGCGCGCCGGTCGAAGACCTGAACTTCTTCCTGGAATTCAAAGAGGGCGTCGTTCACCCTCAAGGTGAGACGACCGAGGAGATCGACGCGAACATGGCCGCCGCGGGCGCCAAGCTGATGGAGTACTTCGTCGGATTCCTCGCCGAGAAGCGCAAGACCGCAGGCCACCAAGACGACGTCATCGCCAAGCTGATCCGCTCCGAGATCGACGGTCAGCCGGTAGCAGAGTTCGATCTGGTCAATATCCTGTTTCTGCTGATGTTCGCCGGGCTCGACACGGTCACCTCGTCGATGTCGTGCATCTTCGCTTGGCTGGGGCAGCATCCGGTCGAACGCAAACGACTCGTTGAGGACATGTCGCTGATCCCGGCGGCCGTCGAGGAGCTTTTGCGCTACGAGTCACCGGTTCCCTCCGGCATGCGTTACCCCGAAGAGGACATCGACCTCGGGGACGGTCTGGTGGTTCCGGCCGGCGCGCAGATCAACGCGTTTTGGGCAGCGGCCAATGTCGATCCCACCTTCTACGACGATCCGCTGACCGTGAAACTCGATCGCGGCCGCAAGGACCACATGGTGTTCGCCAGCGGCACCCACCGCTGCCTCGGGTCGCATCTGGCCAGACTGGAACTCCGCCTGGCCGTCGAGGAACTGCTGAAGCGGATCCCGGAGTATTCGGTCGATGTCGACGCGCTGACCTACGACAACTGCGCTGTGCGCGCCGTCGAAAACCTCTGGATCGCGTTCCGCCCCAGTAGCGGCGCATAACTCGTTAGACAGATTGCTTCTGCAGCCCAAGCATGGCTAAGATTACATTACGCTGTAAGGTAATCTTAGCCATGCTTAGCCATGCGGACGGGTAGGACGATGGATCAAGGCGACCGTTACGACCCGCGGCTGTCGGAGTGGGTGCAAGCCCTCAAGAGCGAGCCGCACCCGCAACGTCACTACCACGACAAGGCCAGAGACGTCCGCGCCGAGCGCGCGCCGGACGGAGTGGTGTGGCTGTATCGGCACAACGACATCCTGGCGATCAACCGTCATCCTGGGGTGCTTGGCACCGGCGGTCGGGGCGGCAGTTTCGGCAACGACAACCCGCTGATCCCGCTGGAGATCGAGGGCGAAGATCATCGGAAGTGGCGGCGCCTGCTCGACCCGCTTTTCGCCCCGAAACGGGTTGCGTTACTGGATTCCGTACGTCAATTGGCCAGGGAGCTGATCGACGGTTTCCTGCCCAAAGGCGAGGCGGAACTGTACAACGATTTCTGTGTGCCCTTGCCCTGCTTGACTTTTTTGCGCCTGGTCGGCGCACCGGTTGCCGACTTGGACTTCTTCCTGGAGTTCAAGGACGGCGTCATTCATCCCGCCGGTGACTCGATGGAAGAGATGCAGGCCAACCTGGTCGTGGCGGCCACCAAGATCTATGAGTACTTCGTCGGGTTCCTCGCCGAGAAGCGCAAGACGGCCGATCACGAGGACGACGTGATCGCGAGCCTGATCAAATCCGAGGTCGACGGTGAGCCGATGTCGGACCTGAACCTGGTCAATATCCTGTTTTTGCTGATGTTCGCCGGCCTCGACACGGTGACGTCGTCGATGTCATGTGCTTTCGCGTGGCTCGGACAACATCCCGCCGAACGCGACCGGCTCGTCCGGGATCGCTCACTGATCCCGGCGGCGGTAGAAGAGATCATGCGTTACGAGTCGCCGGTTCCGGCGGGCTTTCGCTACGCCGTCGAGGACATCGATCTCGGCGGCGGCCTGGTGATCAAGGCGGGCGAAGCGATCCACGCCAGCTGGGCGGCAGCCAATGTGGACCCCACCTTCTACGACGATCCGCTAAGCGTCGATTTCAGCCGCGGTCGCAAGGATCACATGGTGTTCGCCAGCGGCACACACCGATGCCTCGGGTCACACCTGGCACGCTTGGAGATGCGGCTCGCGACCGAAGAGCTGCTCGACCGGATCCCGAATTACACGGTGGGTCCAGAAGACTCGCTGATTTATGACAACGTTGCGACGCGAATGGTGAAGCGGCTGCCGATCACCTTCCCGGTGCCCGCGGTCGCCGGCACTTGATCAAGACCGATATCGCCGTCGATGTGACGGCGGCCTGCAACCTGCAGCGGCCGCTGCAGGTGGTGGCGACGGTCGTCCTTCCCGAGCCGAAGGAGCTTGGCAACTGCCAGCCTGTGGTGTTCGCGGTGCCCGGCGGTGGCTACTCACGCGGCTACTACGACATGCACTTCGCCGGGCATGACGGCTACTCGCAGGCCGAGCATCACCTAGCCCACGGGCTGGCCTTCGTGGCCATCGACCACCTCGGCGTCGGGGAAAGCAGTCCCGATGTCGCGGAGACAGTTCGCATCGAAGACATCGCCGCCGCAAATGATTTCGCGGTGAGGGACATCGTCGAGCGGTTGCGCAGTGGCACTGCCGTGGCGGGGTATCCAGGCGTCGACGTGGGCGCCCGGATCGGGATCGGCCAGTCCATGGGCGGCGGGGTGTCTGTCATCATGGCAGCGCGTCACCACACCTACGACGCGGTGGGCGTGCTCGGCTATAGCGCCATTCACACCGTGCTGCCCATGCCCAAGCAGGACGAAACAGTCCGTACCGCTGAATATTTCGACTACTCCCGAGACACGGCACCCACCGAGTTGTCGCTTGCTGAGCCCTCCGCCCACGTCCGCGAATTCCTCTACCCGTTCTTCTGGGAAGACGTGCCCGCCGACATCGTGGAAGCCGATACCCGCGGCGGTTATCCGATACGTACCACCGCCCCGCCGTTCGGCAGCACGACGCTGCCCACCTGCGCGGTGGCGATGTTGTCACCGGGCTACATCAAGGCCGAGGCCGCCGAAGTCGATGTGCCGGTCTTCATCGGTCTCGGTGAACGCGATACTGCCGTGCAACCGCACTGTGAACCCGCTGCGTACCCGCATTCGGGGGACATCACGCTGTTCGTCTGCGAACGCATGGCGCACA
>NZ_CAXUCH010000030.1:0-20779 GCF_964249325.1 uncultured Mycobacterium sp.
GGGTGAGGTCGATGATCAAGGTGACGAACCCGTCCGGGCCGATGCGTCGGGGCGCCCAGCGGTGCTCGTCCACACCGATCACCCGCACCCCGGCCAACCGATCAGCTCCGGCCGCGGCCACCATGTCGGCGGTGGTGCGCATCGCGATCGTGCTCACGGTGTGCCAGGACACCCCCAACTCGGCGGCGATGGCCGAGATGGTGGTGCGGTCAATCAGCAACCGCCGCAACACATACCGCGCACACCGCCGGGTCGTCGAGGCCCGCGGTGCCGCGAGCTTGCCCAGGTCCTGGTTGAACACCGCACGGCCGCACTCGGCCGTGGTGCAGCGGTAGCGGGGCACCGCCACCCGCAACACCAGCGGGTAGCCGGCCACCGGAAGATCGGTCAACGGGCGAGTAACGGTGTCGCGGTAGCGGCCTTCCTGACCGCAGTCCGGGCATCGCGCATCCCGCATCACCGGTGTGCAGAAGATGGTCGTGGACTTCTCATCAATGGCCGCGTCGGTGATCGTCACACCCAACTCGATGGTGCGCATGATCGTGTCGGCAACAACAGACGGCGGGCAGGCAGTAGCCTCAGGCAAGGGTCACCTCGGTGGTGTGGTGAAGCGCGTGTGGGAACCTGCATCGTCACCCACCGAGGCCCCGCCTCACCGAAACGACACACGAGCCTGCCCACCGGGACATCACCGACTATCGCTGCACTCTCAATTACGAAGAGCCGCTAAACTGCGCTAGGATAGGGGTAGTGGGGCCGCCGCGACGACACTGTTCTCTAGGGCACCGAGCCCACTTATCTCTGTGCGAACCACATCTCCCGCTTGGAGAAACAATCCTTGCCCGCCACCGACGCCGGACGGTGTCCCGGTGGCAATTACATCACCGGGTTCCAACGTAACCGTACCGCTGGCCGCGGCAACCAGTTCGGCCACCGAACAAATCATGTCGGCTGTTGATTCATCTTGACGTAAAGCACCATTGACCCACAGCCGAATGTGTAGCTGCTGGGGGTCATTGATGAGAAAAGCGGGGGTGATGCCGGGCCCCAGTGGCAGCGACTTGTCGATGGATTTGGATGCGAACCAGTCGTATGTGAAGGCGGCAGCAGGCACCGCCGTCCGTTTATGATGTCCCCGTGCGCTGATGTCGTTGGCGACACAGTACCCGGCAACATGATTTAGTGCCCGGCCGACGGGTATATCTCGCCCACCTATACCGATAACCGCCGCCAATTCGGCTTCCCAGTCATATTTTGCTACATCTGGGGAATGTAGCACAATCGAATCATGTGGTCCGATAACGGTCGTTGTAGGCGGTTTAAGAAAAAAGAACGGTTTCCATTCGCCAGTCGGTATTTCGCCTCCCATTTCCTGTATATGGTGTTGATAGTTCACGCCAGCACACACGACTTTCCTGGGCCAGCGGATCGGCGCTAGTAGATCCTCATAGGTAATGATCTCGGCGTCTTCGATCTCGATTGACGGCAGCACCGCCCGCGCGTTTGGCCAATCATCAAGCAACTCAAGCACGGTGGGCCACTGCTTTAGAGCGGGCGGGACCACCACGTTCCCGTCCGAGCGCAAAATACCCAGGCCGACATCACTTCCGGTGGCGAACGAGACCAAAGACCAGCTCATAGCACGCTCCTCAAACCGTTGTTCTTTACGCGGCCACGAATGAGAGCTGCATGTTCTCCACCGCCAATCGTGGCCAAGCGACGCGGCGGGCGGGAGCGATAAGCTCGAAAGAGGCGGTCCTGGCAAGCAGTTCGCGGGCGACCAGCTGCATCTGCATTCGCGCCAGTGGCGCTCCGACGCATTGGTGAATACCGCGACCAAACGCGAGGTGTCGCTTGTCGGCACGGTCTAAGTCGAACCGATCAGGCCGCGGCCAATGAGCTGGGTCTACATTAGCCGATCCATAGTTCAACACGACGTAGTCTCCCGATTGGATGTGCTGACCGGCGATATCGACATCGCGTACGGCTTTGCGGGGCATTGCCTGCTGCGGTGAATCCAGTCGCAGGCTTTCCTCAACCGCATCGGGGATCCGGTCGGGATTGGCACGAAGAAATGCTTGTAGCTGCGGGTCGTCCGCCAGCCGCAACACCAGATTGCCGACACCGCCGGTCGTTGTGATATGTCCAGCCATCATCAAGGCGATAACGGTATTGCCGATCTCTTGATCATCAAGTGGCCGGCCATCGATGGTGCCAGCGATCACGCCACTAATCACGTCGCTACCGGGCTTTTCGCGGCGTTGCGCGACCACGCGGAATAGATAGGGAAGCACGTTGCCCAGCGCACCGAAGACTCCTTCTTCCGGGTCGGAAAGGCCGTCTTTGGTGAGCCGTTCCAGTTCGGTAACCCATTCGTGATGAAACACCCAATCGTCATCGGGTAACTCCAAAAACGCGCATAGCGCCCGAGTGGGGAAAGGGTAGGCGAATTCAGTGGCGAAGTCCGCCGTTCCCCGCCTGATCATTTGGTCGAGCATCTCGGCGGCGATGGGCTGGATTCGCTTCTCGACATCGTCGATTCTCGACCGTGAGAAGTACTGGTTGAGCAACCGTCGATAGCCGCTGTGCTCGGGGGGATCGCTTTGCAGCGGAAGGATGCGGGGACCGCCGTGTCGGGGAGTCACGCTGCTGAGCGCTTTGTGGTTCTTGACAGCCTCAATGACGCGGTCGTAGCTCATCACGATCTCGTAGGGGGTTTCGTCGACGAGCACCCGGCGCACTTCATCGTTTTCGAGCAAGCCGCTGTAGATCGGGGCCGTGCTGTCGTCGTGGCCAGACGCCAACTCAGCGAAGGCGGCGTTGTAATCCCATTGCATTGTGAACCTTTCGATGTCCTAGTTAGATCGCCACCGGGTACGGCAGCGAAGGGGTCAATGGTCGATCAATTTGGGGTTGATCGGTCCCCAGCTGTTCACCGCGATTGCGTCGACCTCCCAGGTCTTGGGGTATTGAGGGAACTCCGTGTGCCATGGGCGCGGCTCGAAGTAGCCCTTGGCTTCGTCGTGGATGACGTCGAGTTGCGTAAAGAGCTCGACAAGGTTGCCGTCGGGGTCGTGGTGGTAGGTAAAGATGTTGTGGCCGGCTCCATGGCGGCCCGGTCCCCATTCCAGCCGATAGTTATTGGCAGCCAGGTGGTCGAGCATGGACTGCAGGTGGTTGAGGTCACGCATTTCGTAGGCGATGTGGTGCATGCCGTGAAACTTCTTGGTTGCCAGGAAGTTCGCCGCATGGTGATCGGCGTTGCAGCGCAAGAAGACGAAGAAGTCGCCGATGGTGTCCGACCACCTGAATCCCAGCAGGTCTTGGTAAAACGCCTGTAGGGTGCTCAACTCCGGTACATAGGCGGCGATGTGACCCAGTTTCGTCGGTCGGAGCACGCTTTCGTGCGCGTTGAGGCCGCTGCGTGTTTGCTCATCGTAGAGGTGCAGTTTGCTGCGGGTGAGCGGCTCGTCGAGGACAAGTACGTTGGGCGTCGACGGCGCGATGTCGGAACGGCGCTCGACGCTGTAGCCGGCCGCACTAATACGCCGTTGCGCGTCGTCGAGTTCGCCGAACACCTCATAGCCGACCACGGTGCGAGCTTGGGCTGCGCCTTGTCGAATGACGACTGCGTGGTGGTCGAATGACGGTGTCAAATAGACAGTGTCGTGCGATTGGTCCACTTTGACGAAGTCGAGTACACGGGTGTAGTACTCCGCGAGGCGGTCGAGGTCCTCAGTTTGAAACTCGACATAGCCCAGTTTCGACACGGTGACAGCAGTCGATGGGCGACTCAATGAAGTCATGCTGATCCTATTGTTTGTGGGGTGGTCGCTGCGTGGGAGGCGGCGGTGGGTGGCAAAAGCCGCTGCAGCACCTCACCACGGGGTGGAGACATCTGCATCACCCGCACCTTGGGTGCGGCGCCAAACTCACGTCCGGCGCCTGACGCCCGCCTTCCGCCAATGGGTCGCACGTAAGCAATTGACGCTAACCGTGCAGACGGACTGAGCGGCCACCAGGTGTGCTCGTGGAGCTTTCGTGAAGTCATTGCTGGATAGCAGAATCGGCTCTTGCTTGCGTTGTCGACGCTTTCGTCGTCGCTGCCGAACCTGCTTGGTCACCGGAGGCCATTCTGCGCATGGCAGCCAATGTGGCCTCGACGGCCTTAAGGTAGTCGTCTTTCATTGAATCGGCGTACGCACGTTCGGCGGCGGTGCCGGGTGCTACGCCGATGAGGCTAAGCGCGAAACTGAAGCGAAGTCGTAGATTGCCGTTATCGTTTTCAATTTCATTGGCGATAGTTCCGAGGACGGGTCCCGCCATTCTGGTGAACACCACACGATGGGGTGCATCGAGCGTAATGCGTTCGCTGAAGCGCTGGCCGCGGAACTCGATCTCCCTGTCGAAGCAGGTCTCTGTCAGGCGGTTGGTTACCTCGCAGTAGGTCATGCTCGGGACATACGGCAATGCGTTATTGGCTTTGAGGACCAGTCCGTCCCATACGGCGTCGCGGCTCAGTTTTGGTTCATCGCGTTCGCCTTCGTTGACCAGCACACTGTGTGAAACGTAAATCATTTGGGTCTCCTTTCTCGAGGAGTCGTGGACATCATCGGAAAGCCCTGGGCGCGCTGGTTGCCTCGTCTCATGGGCTGTTTTGCGGAGGCAGACGGCGCTCCGCGATGCGGCCGGTGCAGGTTTGCTCTGTTGGGGAGGTCGCAGCCAACTGATTTTCGTTATGCGGCAGCAAAAGGTCATGAACGCACGCGATGTCGGAATCGGCGTATCCCTGCGAGAGGGCTTGTCTGTACACCTTTCGGGCCGCATCGAAAACCGGGTGGCTCACCTCGAGGGTTCGGGCGCTTCGTTCAATCTGCTCAAGGATGTGGTGCAGCGTTGCGACCGAGCCTGCCGCCGGTGACCATTCCCGCGACCGCATCCGAGGTCCCCGCTCTTTCAGAACCGCTGAGGACGCGATCGAATTGTCCAACGCCTCCTGAACAAGGTTTAAATCTAGGCCGCTACGCCGGGCAAAAACGATCGCTTCGGCCGCTGCTACATTGTGTATGGCCAGCAGGAGATTCGCGACGTATTTCAGTCGAGTACCGCATCCGAACTCACCGGCGTACATCCACCGCCCGCCAATCGCATCGAGGACCGGGCGTACCCGTTCGACACTCTCTAACTGCCCGGACACAAAGGTTGTGGCTCGGTGAGACGCCACCATGTCCGGGCCACCGCTGATTGGACAATCCAGCATGTCCGCATTCAAGGAACGAAGCTCTTCGGCCATTTTCAGCTTGTCCGCGATGTCAATTGTGCTCATCTCGATGTGAATTAGGCCCGGTCGCACAGCGGTCAAAATTCCCGCCACGCCACGCAAAACCGAATAGACATCGTTCGCGCTCGGTAACACCGAGAGCACCACATCGCAATCTTCGGCGATAGCAGCTGGTGAATCTGCATTGTGTCCGCCCGCCGCTAGCAAATCGGCGCAGCGTCGCCGGCGATAGCCCACGACTTGAAAGCCTCGGGCAATCAAGTTCCGCGCGATTGGCATACCCATCTTTCCGAGGCCAATCACACCTACCCGCTCTACGAGCCCATACGACGTCGAAGACTCTACAACCATTGGCAGGATCCTTCGCCCAGACCAATATGGACGCAGAAGCTGCCCTCTTGGAGCACCCACTCAAACACCTCGAAGGTTCGCAGCCCCGCCTGCACGAACGGATCCTGCGCTGCGATGTCACGCGCTTCATCGACGGTGCTGGCACGCAACACAGTTACCCCAGAACCCGTGGTGACGTTCGGTCCAGATCTCAACGGGCCAGAGAGAAAAACAACGCCTGCTCGTTCCAACTCGAGCAACCACCTGACATGCGACTCGCGGGCAGCGGTGATCTGCTCGGCCGCGATTCCAGGTTGCGGCTTCGAACGGATCAGCCAGTAGCGACGGCTCATCGCATCCGCCCTGCGGTGTGAAGCGCACACCCTCAAAACTGTATGCACTTTTCCCCTGGCGTCAAGCCGGGTGGGCAAGAAACTGTATACAGACCCGTGCCAGTCGTGAAGACTGGCTATATGTCACGAACCATGGTTATTCCTGGAATCCAGGAGTTACATCTGCCGGCTGCGCGACAATCAATCCCGCACGTGCATGCCTACCTGCGTGAATGCATCCTTGACGGGACACTGCCACCGGGTAGCAAGCTGTCGCAAGTCTCTCTGGCGCGTCAGCTGGGAATCAGCCGCACGCCGCTGCGTGAAGTACTTCGGATGCTGCAGGAAGAGGGGCTCGTCGAGATTGAGCCTAATCAGCGCACCCGCGTGACGGGTCTGGATGTCCAGGAGCTCGACGACATCTATGCCTGCCGTATAACGCTCGAAACGCTTGCGTTATCGATGACGATTCGCAAGTTCGGCGACACCGACCGCACGGCGGCCGGGCAGCTATTGGCGACGATGCGCGAGGCCGCCGATTCTGGAGACCTAAACTCGTGGTTTGCCGCGCACGCCGAGTACCATCGTTTGATCACCGCGGCAGCCGGACCGGCCCTTCGTCGCCAGCTCGGCATTTTCGCCGATCGAACTATCCGCTACATCCGCATCTACCAGCTGTCGGACCCCTCTAGCTGGCAAGCCGTAGGCGATATCGAGCACGCGCGAATCCTGCAAGCGTTGATCGCCAAAGACGAGGGCGCGGCGTTAACTGAACTCGCGCACCACCTGGCCCGCACCGCCCTGAGGGTTCTGGGTGATTGCGCGCCCGACTACATACCGACCGCGGTGCCTCACGCGGTCGAACTCGTCACAGCCAGCCAAGACAGCGACACGTTGAATGACCGCAGAGCCGCTGCAAAGGATTTGCTGGCGCGCTAACAACCGGGATCATGGACCACCAGGCACGCCAAGCCGTTATTGCAGGCAGGGAACAGTCGGCCCCATAAAGTGTATACACTATGTTGGAAAGCGCCGGTAGCCGTTCTAGGGTCAGGTAGCACCCATTCGTGAGCACCTGTCCAAAGTCCCCGCCGTTGGAGGGTTGCATGCCGGGTAACGCACATGATGGGCGAGTGGCAGTCGTCACCGGATCCGCCCGCGGTTTCGGGCGTGCCATCAGCGAAGGGCTCGCCAAACGGGGCGCCGACATCGTTGCAGTCGATATAGCTGACTGCTCCTCGACCGCCGACGCGATTCAGCGCGCCGGTCGCGCCTCGCTGGTGGTCCGCGCCGACGTAACCGACCCTGCACAAGTGGACGAGCTGGCGCAAAACATCCTCAGTCGATTCGGCCGATGTGACATCCTGGTGAATAACGTTGGCTCCTATCCATTGCGCGACTTCGGCGAACTCGAGTATGGACTTTGGCGGGAAGTCTTGGCCCTCAATCTTGATTCCCAATTCCTGATGGCGAAAGCTCTAGTTGATCCGATGAAGGAGCAACGGTGGGGCCGAATCATCAACGTCACATCTAATTCTCTCATGCTGGCCATCCCCGGCCTCGTGCACTACATGGCCAGTAAAGCCGGATTCGGGCCATGTGGAATGCAATGGGCAACAACCCGTACCCGTGGATTAGCTACCGATCTGGCTCCGTTTAATATCACGGTCAATGCCGTTGGTCCTACCGCTACTCCTACCGAGGGTGCGTCAGCGAACGGAGTTAGCGGCCAGTTGATTGAGATGGTGGTTGCGATGCAAGCGATCAAAAGGCCCGCGACGCCGGAAGACATCGTTGGAACGGTGTCCTTTCTCGCAAGTGACGACGCGGCGTTCCTCACGGGACAAACCATTATGGTCGACGGCGGTCTTGCCCGGATTTAATACACAGCCCTGGTGGCCGGTGGATCGACCTAAGCCCGCATCGCAACGACCACAAATTGTCCGTTAAACAAACTGCGAGGTTCAGAAGAATGGATGTAACCACACCAAGTATTCGCCCACACGCCGATTTCGGCGGTTCATTCGACCATTACGATGCAACAATGTCCGAACAACAGTGGCGTGAGACCTACGAGCGCTATCGTGCCAGCTGTCCAGTCGCCAGGATCAATCGTTACGGCGGCTTTTATCTTGTCAGCAGCTGAACTATGCTGCAGCCAACCGTGACCCCGCGATATTCGACCGCCCCGCCAGCTTCAACATCGATCGCGAACACAACCGACACCTGGCGTTTGGCACCGGTCGTCACCTGGCGCGCCTGGAGCTCAGAGTGGCGCTGCGGCGTCTAGTCGAGCGCTTGCCCGACATCACCCTTGCCGGTGAACCACAATTGAGCGGGCTCTTGTCGGGCCAGCTGATGCGGATCGAATCAATGACGACTGCTATCCGGTCGCAGTTGGCGCACGTGCCGGCGTTGACGCGCGCGCGGTCACATGAGCGTAGGTGGCGACAACTGCCCCGGCTGAGGCCAATTGCTGAACGCCTCGGCGTAGCTGTGGCTCATCACCTCAAGCACCGTGCCCCACGGATCGGTGGTGTATGCCAGCATCCAGGGCCGGCCAGGCACGAAGTGGTACGGCGCCGCCAGCAACGTGCCGCCCCCGCCAACGATGCGGTCAACCATGCCCGAAACGTCCGGGTGGGTGATGCATAAGTGCCACAGGCCGCGATCGAGCCAGGGCACCGACTCCTCCGGCGACCGCGGTCCGCGCGAAGGTGGGTCGACGAACTGAAAAAGCTCGATACCAACCGAATTGGCGCTGAGCAGATGTGCCTGCCACGCTCGGCGGAACCCGCTGCCGAACACGCCGGCGGCCTCTGCGTGTCCGTCAGGATCAAGCAGCCGCGGGCCCATGATGCAGCGGAAGCCGAAGACCGCGCCATACCAGTCGATCGCCGCTTTGATATCAGGGACGGTCACTCCCACGTGGTTGATGGCAAGGCCGGCCATGGGTTCGAGCGACATCAGTAATTCCCCTTCGGGTCAGTACTCACCAGGGCAGGTCGCCGGCGTCCCAACGTTTCTGAACGTCGGGGTACAGCGAAGTGAGGTCGTGGGGCAGCGACGCCTTGACGTGGCGGGTCCTGTCGTCGGTCAGCACCTCCTCATCACCGCGCTGAATAGCAGCCAGCGTCTGAGCCGCGACATCGCCAGGTGAAATCTTCGCTTCTGCCACGGTGTCCGCCATGTCCGTGTCGATCCACCCTGCGTGCACGCCGACGACGAGGGTTCCCTGCGCGCGCAGCTCGATGCGAATCGCGTTGGTCAAGGCCCACTCGGCAGATTTCGACGCCCCGTAAGAACCGTTGAACGGAGATGCGAACCAACTGGCGATCGACAGCATGTTGACCAGCGCGCCGTCGCCTTGACGGGCAAGAACGGGCACGAAAGCGCGGCACATCGCCAGTGTCCCAAAGTAATTGGTTTCCATCTCGCTGCGCGCCGCACTCAGGTCGGGCGACGCCAGCAGGGGACTTCGCAGCATCGTCCCGGCGTTGTTGATTAGCACTGCGACGTCGCCGCAGCTGGATGCCGCGCCTTGGACGTCATCCGAGTTAGTGATGTCGAGTTTGATCGGGATGACCCGAGCATCGTCAAACTCAGCCGTGTCAGGATTTCGTGCCGCCGCGTACACGCGGGCCGCGCCCCAGTCGAGCAACTCTCGCACGAACGCCTCCCCCAGACCCCGGTTAGCCCCGGTGACCAATGCGGACCTGCCCGCAATGGCAACGCCACCAGGCGAATTGATGGTTGCCTCGCTCATGACCAGTTCTCCCGTCGGGTTATGAGTCGGTCGGCGGAGTGGTTGCCGAGGGCCGCTCATCCGGAAGCGCGGCGCCGCGGGTCGCCATCGCGTACAGCGCGACATAGTCATACTCGCCGTATCCATGGCCGATGGCGGTCTGGACCAGTTGGTGAGTACTCGCGGCGATCGGCATCGGAACCTCCAGCGCCCGTGCCGCGGCCAGCCCAAGATCGAAGTCCTTGCGCATGCCCGCGGTGGTGAAGGTGGGTTCGTAGTCGCGGGCGCGAATCGCTTGACCCTTGGCGGAGAACAATTTCGAGCCCAGTACCGAGCCGTCGATGAAATCGAGAAACACTGAAGGAGCCACGCCCCCCTTCTCCGCCAGAGTCGTCGCCTCGGCCAACGCTTCGGTGCTCATGCCCACCAACAAGTTATGGGCCAGCTTGACCAGCAGCGCCTCCTCGCCCGCACCGGCGTAGGTCACGCCGGATGCGATCGCGCCCAGATACGGCCGTGCGGCATCGAAGACCTCCGCGGGGCCCGAAGCAACAATGGACCCGTGCCCATTGGCGACCGCGTCCGGATTGCCGCTGACAGGGGCCGAGAGGAACCCGACCTTGTGGCGTGCGGCCTGGCTTCTAACCTCGGCGGCGGCTTCGGCGGACACCGTTGAACAATTCACGATGATGCGCAGCGCGGGTTGGCTGCTTAACAAGCCATCGGGGCCGACGGTGACGGCCAGCAGATCCGGCGAAGACATCACCGTGACGAACACGATGTCGCAGTGGCCCAACCCGCTGAGAGTTTCCGCATGGGAGGCGCCCAAATCTACTAGCGGCGCGGTTTTCGATGCCGTCCGATTCCAGACGGTCACCGCAACGCCACTCGAGATCATGCGGGCCGCCAGGGCACTCCCTAGCCGGCCGGTGCCCAGCCAACCTATTCGAAAGTCAGGATTCATTCCGGTCTAACTCCTCATCCATCCGACAGCCTCTGTATGCGCAACTGTACGCTGGGGTGCAGGATAGCGCACGCCATTTCGGCACTTTAGGCTGGACCTCTAGGTATGGTGTGAGCCTAAGGGGACAGCTGTACAGTATCGTGGACGGTCGGAGCGACGATGACAGACGGATCAACGCCTCACGTGGTCGATGCGGCGGCAACCGGCCTCGGCCCGCGCCTTCGACAGCTGCGCCACACGCGGGGCATCTCGGTGCGTGAGCTCGCGCGCCGAGCCGGCTACTCGGCGAGCCTGATCTCGCAAGTGGAACGCGGCGTTACCACACCGTCTGCCAGCGTCGTCTACGCGCTGGCCAACGAGCTCGGCATCTCGCTGGACTTCCTGTTCGGCGCCGGCGACCTACCAAAAACCCCACATGCATCGTCAGGTGACGCCCTCGCGCCGCCACAGTCTGCGTTCCGCCCATGGGGTCGCGCCAGCGACGCCAACGGGACGGGGATCGTGCAACGAGCGGGCGACCGGAGCGTCATCGAACTTTCGACCGGGGTCCGCTGGGAGCGACTCACGCCGACGCACGACGACTGGGTCGATTTTCTGGAGGTAGTCTACGCCCCCGGCGGCCAGTCCAGCGATGGTGGTCAGGCCGTCCGTCACGACGGCCGCGAGTATCTGTACGTTCTGCACGGAGAGCTAGAAGCTGTCATCGGCTTCGACACACTGCGCCTCTATGAGGGCGATTCCCTGGCCTTCGACCCCGCAACGCCACACCAATACCGCAACCACACAACCCAAGTCGCGCGGGCCTTATCGGTCGTTGTGCACAATCCCACGAGGTAGGCCTGGATGCCCGCGGTGCACGCACGTCTGATCGGGTCCCGGTAGGCCAGTTGGCTCAGTCGGCGAGGTGCTGGACGCCGAGTACGCCGAGCAGCTTGAGGTTGGCGGCGTCGGGAGTGTTGGGTTCGGCGGTGTAGACGATTATTTTGAGGTCACTGCCTGCAACGGCCAGGACCTCGCAGTCCAGCGCGATCGGGCCGACATCAGGGTGTAGCACGGTCTTGTGCGCGGAAACCCTTGGGCCGACCTCGAACTTTCCCCACAGCTCCGCGAACCGCGGGCTCCGCGCGGTCAGGTCGGTGACCAGCGCTGTGAGATCGGGGTCGTCGCGGTACCGGGCCGTGGCCAAGCGCAGGTCAGCGACGATCTCGCGTTCGTATGCGATAACGTTCGCGCCTTCGTGCATTACGCGCGAATCAGCAACGCCGGTGAAATGGCGCCACAGCACATTGCGGTCGCGGCCACGCCACGCCGAGGGGTCGCCCTGCAGCGCAGCCCACATGTCGTTCCACTGCACGATGGTCCAGGCCGCAGTGAATACTGCGACCGGGGTGTCGGACAACCGATCGGTAAGGCGCTGCACGCCCGGCGGTACGTGATCGGGCACCGCGCCCGCCGGCGGGGCGGCGCAGCCGGCGATGCGGTAGAACATGTCGCGCTCGTCGTTGGTCAACCGCAGCGCCCGAGCCAGCGCACCCACCGTCTGGCTGGACGGGCTGCGGGACCGCCCCTGCTCCAGGCGCACCAGATAGTCCACGGACAGGCTGGCGAGCGCGGCCAATTCCCCGCGGCCCCGCCCGGGCCCTCGCCGGGCGGCGGGCGCCGGCACGCCGGCCGCGGCCGGGGTCACGCGTGCGCGCCAGGCCCGCAGGGCCTCGCCCAGCGCCGAGGATTGCCGTGCCACCATGCCAGTATGCGCAGGGACCTGCCGGCCCGGGTGGTACCGGTAGTCCTACGGACATCCGGATCCTGTTAAGGCACAGCGCGCACGGCCAGACTGAAGCCATGACAATCACCTTGATCACCGGAGGCAATAAGGGTCTGGGCTACGAGACCGCCCGCCGACTCATCGCCGAGGGCCACCAGGTCTATCTCGGCGCCCGCAACCCCGAGCGCGGCCAGCGCGCCGCCGACGACCTCGGCGCCCAGTTCGTCGAGTTGGACGTCACCGACGACGCATCAGTCGCCCGCGCCGCCGACGAACTCATGCGGCAGACCGGGGCGCTGGACATCCTAATTAACAATGCCGGCATCGTCGGTCCGCACACGAGCGTTGCGGACTTGACCGGGTTGGACGCCCAAGACGTGTTCAACACCAACGTGTTCAGCATCGTGCGCACGACGCACGCGTTCCTGCCGCTGCTGAACAAGTCGGATGCAACAGTCATCGTGAACGTATCCAGCGGCCTGGGCTCGTTCGCGCTCGTGCATGACCAGTCGCGGATCGAGTCGTCAGTACCGGGCGCGCTTTACCAGGCGTCCAAATCGGCGGTGCTCATGCTGACGGTGCAGTACGCCCGGCAGCTGCCGAACATTCGCATCAACGCCGTCGATCCCGGCTACACCGCCACCGACCTCAACGGCCACAGCGGCACGCAGACCGTCACTGAGGGCACCGACGCCATCGTGGCCATGGCGACCATCGCCGCCGACGGCCCCACCGGCACGTTCACCGATCGGCACGGCACTGTCCCCTGGTGACTCAACTCGTCTGAGCCGGCGCCACTGTGACCTGCCGCGTTTGGACCCTCAAACCGAATCGCTGCTCAATGGCTTCGGCAGCACTAGCCACCGAGTCCGCATGGACGTGTGTGATCGCGATGGACTCGTAGAGTCAAGCTGTGGAACGCGTTGACCTGCGCCAGGTCGAGTACTCATTGCCGTTGCCGAGGAGCTCCACTTTGAAATCTGTTCTGGCACTTTGTTGTATCTGATGTGGACCGAACGGGGCGACCGCCGATTGAACATGGCGGTCGCTGCGATATTACCGTTCTCGTTTTGGGTGCCATTCATTCCCGCGCACTTCTTCAGTGGATCAAGCCTGGACGACACCACCGCCCACCACAAGGGACCGTCAGCGCCCCAACTAGGGCGTTTCACCCTCTATCCGAACGGAACGCTCTCCGCGATCAAGCTTCTGCTGCTCGGCGTCGGATGGTTGAGGTTCCGCCGCGGTCAAGCATGCTAGTGAATAATCACCGTTTACGTCGCATCCGACTTAGTTGGTTCACGACCAACTCAGAATGCGTGCCAAGGGCTCGTCTCCGGTCCGGGGACGGCAGGACGGATGGAGTTTCAGGTGAGCTTTTCCAACGGACACGATGTCACCAATTTGGTCACCAGCGTGGCGTCAGCGCAGGGGTATTGGCAGATGGGAATCTTGTGGACGCCGTTGATCACCACAGAGCAGACCCGCGGCCAATACTCGCTGATGGAGCAGCTCATGCCCGAATCAGCAGGCCCGCCACCGCATGTGCACGATCACGGCGACGAGGTGTTCTACATTCTCGACGGCGAGATGGCGCTGCAGCTGGGCGACCAGACCGTGACTGGCGTTCAGGGCCAGTTGGTGCGGATACCGGCCGGCACCTCCCACGCCTTCGTTGTCACGAGCCAAACCGCGCGAGTACTCAACTTTTATGTCCCTGCGGGACTGGACATGCAAGTCGCCATGCTCGGGACACCGGCGACAGCACCGACTCTGCCGCCCGACGGCGCCCAACGCCCGCCCACCGAAGACCAGCAGCGCGCGTTCGCCGAACGGCTTCACGATCTCGCGACTCAGCGGATGGCCCCCGTCGAAGACCTTCTTGCCCACCTTCGAGCCAACGAAGCCGAAGGCCAGAGACCCTGAACGTCGGAAATGTTCTGTGCCGCATCATCAATCGCCAGCTGCACGGCCGCGATGGCTACGTCAACGACTACGAAATCGCACTGTGGCGTGACGCCCGCTTTCCACGCATATCCGGCGCCGCTCCCCGCCCGGAGGGCTGACGCCGACGGCGCCGTGCAATCCTTCTTGAGTTGACAACGTCACGTGAAGCCCGAGAGTTGGCCGTCATCACGGGTGCATCTACTGGCATCGCCTGCGCGGTTCACCCCGTCTGGGGTCCTGAGTGGCGCAGAAGGCCGACGAAGCTGGCGATGTCGGGAGGGGTAGCCAAAAGGAATCCGTCACGTTAAACTGTATACAGTTTTGCGGCCTGTGAACGTCGGCGGGAGGACCCCCTGACCGAATGTGATGGCGTGGGAAGGCATCGGCGATGACGGTAACGGCGCGCTGGGGACAGCTGTGCTTGTACCGGTAGGTGTCTTCGCTGGCCTGGGGGTCCCTGCGGTTTCGCACTCTGTGCGTTCAGCGCACGACGGATTGGTCTTTCGCTACCTTGTCGACGCCGGAGACAGCGAACTGGCCCTGGCGTGGTTCTGCAAGCGCGACAACTCGGTCGTGGAGACCGTCCTCGGCGGGCTGCAAGCCGCGTGCGTTCCTGAGATGCTTGCGTCCAGAACTCCTGCGGGAGGGCCGCTGTGAAAATCACGCGAGTCGAAGCGATCCCATTTGCCATCCCGTATGTCCGGCCATTGAATTTTGCCTCTGGACAGGTTCACACTGCCGAGCACGTGCTGGTTCGGATTCACACGGACGACGGGGTGGTCGGCATCGCCGAAGCGCCCCCGCGGCCATTCACTTATGGCGAGACGCAGGCTGGCATCGTTGCGGTCATTCAGCAGATTTTCACCCCCGCGATTATCGGGCTCACGCTGCTGGAACGAGAAGTCATCGGTGGTCGGCTTGGCCGCACCGTCGGCAATCCCACCGCCAAGGCTGCAATTGACATGGCGATCTGGGACGCGCTGGGGAAAACTTTTCAGGTGCCCGTCGGTGAGCTTCTGGGCGGATTCACCGACAGGATGCGCGTAAGTCACATGCTCGGTTTCGATGATGCCGACAGCACGATCGCCGAAGTTGAGCGCATGCGGGATTTGTACGGGATTCGCACTTTCAAGATCAAGGTTGGCCGTCGTCCGATAGAACTCGACATCGCTGTCGTACGCGCGGTGCGGGAGCGGTTCCGCGAATCTCTCGAACTCTATATCGATGGTAACCGCGGGTGGACAGCCGTTGAATCGGCGCGTGCGATGAAGGAAATGGCTGACCTTGACCTGCTGTTCGCCGAGGAGCTATGCCCAGCCGATGACGTACTTGGGCGACGTTGGCTTGTCCGCAACCTCACTATCCCGTTCATCGCCGACGAGTCAGTCGTCACACCGGCCGACGTGACGCGCGAAGTGCTAGGCGGAGCGGCTACCGCAATCAGCATCAAGACCGCCCGTACAGGCTTCACTCAGTCGCGGCGCGTTCATCATCTGGCCGAAGGGCTCGGGCTCGACGTCGTCATGGGGAACCAGGTCGATGGTCAGATTGGCACTGCATGCACCCTCGCCTTCGGTTGCGCCTACGAACTCACCTCGCGCCACGCCGGAGAGCTTTCGAACTTTGTTGGCATGAGTGATGACCTACTTACCGAGACGCTGCATATTCGCGAGGGTCTCCTGTACCGGCAATCGGGCGTGGGTCTGGGCATAGACATCGACCCGCCGAAGCTGGCCCGCTACCGCACCGACCAGTGATCGCCTGACCAGCGCCAGCTACGAGGGACACCGTAGGGCAAGAAATGAAGGAGAACCATCAATGACAAACCTCCACGCGCCGGTCCAGCCTGCCACTGCAGCAGCGTCCGGTGCCTCGGCGACTAAACGATTCTGGGCCGACAAGTCAGGGTTCGAAGCTGTGAAGAATACACCTAGACAACGCGTCGACCTGCTGGCTCGCAAAGTTTTGGAAGCCATCCATGCCGTTATTCGGAAGCACAAAGTGACGTACGACGAATATAATGCTTTAAAGGCGTGGCTAATTGAAGTAGGTGAAGACGGCGAGTGGCCACTGTTCCTTGATGTTTGGATCGAGCACGCTGTCGAGGATGTCGCCACCGCGCATCGAAGAGGCAGCAAGGGAAGCATCGAGGGCCCGTACTATGTACCCAACTCCCCGGAACTTGGGGCCAGCGGCAAGATCACAATGCGCGACGCCGAGAAGGGAACTTCCTTGATTTTCGAGGGCGCCATCACGTCGACCGATGGCAGCCCGCTTTCCGGCAAGGTGGATATATGGCAGGCCGACGCCGACGGACTGTACTCGCAGTTCGCTTCGGGCATCCCCGAGTGGAATTTGCGAGGCACCTTCTCCACCGGTCCCGACGGCCGATTCAGCATTAGCACAATCCGGCCAGGTCCCTATCAGATTCCCACCGACGGCGCCTGCGGAAAGCTCATCGCTGCTGCCGGCTGGCACCCTTGGCGGCCCGCCCACCTACACGTAAAGGTCTCGGCGCCAAACCATGAGCCTCTGACTGCCCAGCTGTACTTTCCTGGCGATCCACACAACGAGGACGACATTGCCACCGCGGTAAAGCCGGAATTAATGCTGGACCCGATCCCGCACGCCAATGGCGCCGAGAAAGTGGTCTATGATTTCGTACTCGACCCTATCGTAGGCTGAGTTTTCATGCTGTTTCATGTGCGAATGGACGTCCATCTTCCCTGCGACCTTCCTGCGGAGAGTCGCGCCCAGATTGTGACAAGTGAAAAGGAATATTGCCAAGAGCTCCAGCGGTCTGGGAAGTGGCCCCATATCTGGCGAATTGTTGGCGAATACTCGAACTTTTCAATCTTTGACGTCGAATCAAATGACGAACTGCATGCTCTGCTTGCAGGCCTGCCACTGTTTTGTTATATGGACATCCACGTGACACCTGTGGCAACCCACCCCTCTGACGTTAAACCTTGAGAAAATGACTGCTGCTATGGGTATGCAACGCACTCGGAGAGAAAGGGAAAGCTTTGTATTCCATCGGTTTGATTGGTCGGCCACTAATGCCGGCCGAAATTCACAGAGCGTCGAGCGCAGGGGATACCAACTCTCAACGGAAGGCACTAGGCAAGCTCTAGTCTCGGCTGAATCCATGCCCGGTCCACGACGCGGGCCTACCGTCCTACATGAGCGTCGGGATATGCCCGAACCTAAATATCAACGGTCACGTTCAGACGCCGTCAGGCGTTAAATTCGCGGCCCGGCGGCAGCATGGCATCCGTTGGTTGACGGAGGCAACATGAGCAACAACTTGTTAGCTGGCGTCGCAAAGAATATGTCTGCACCATTTGCAAGCCAACTACCGGTCGAGGAACACAGATGGTTATGAAAGTTGCACTCGAAGAACATTTCGGCGCGCAGGATCCAAACATTGTCGAGCAATCCGCTGAACATTTCCAGGCCGATGCATGGCCAGCACACCGGAAGATGCTACTCGATATTCATGATGAGCGCCTGCAGATGATGGATCAATGCGGCATTGAGTTCGCTGTGCTTTCCTTGCTCTCACCTGGCATTCAATCCCTTCACCAGCGCGCGCAGGCTGTCGAATGGGCGAGAAGGTTAAATGATTATGGTGCACAACAGGTGGCAGCGCACTCGGACCGGTTCGCGGCTTTCGCGGCCCTACCCATGCAGGACCCCGATGCGGCTGTTGCTGAATTGTGGCGTGGTGTTAACGAATTGGGCATGGTCGGCGCACTTGTGAACGGTTATTCTCAGATCGATCGTGAGGACGCGATTGTCTACCTCGATGATTCACGTTACGACGCCTTCTGGGTCACTGTTTCTGAGCTCGGCGTCCCAATCTATTTGCATCCGCGCGATCCGCTGCATAGCCGCAGCGCCCAGTACGACGGTCATCCATGGTTGTACGGGTCTGCATGGGCATTCTCGGTGGAGACTGGCACTCATGCCTTGAGGCTGATGGGGAGTGGATTGTTTGACCGGCACCCAAGCATCAACGTTATTCTCGGGCACCTCGGCGAGCTATTACCGTTCAACATATGGCGCACGGACCACAGGCTTGCAGTTGCTCCGCGCGGTTTGCGCGTCAAAAAGTCCTTTAGTCATTACCTGCGCAATAACTTCTACCTCACCACAAGCGGGAACTTTAGAACTCGCGCTTTGCTCAACACCATTCAAGAGGTTGGAGTCGACCGACTGCTGTTCTCAGTGGATTACCCATTCGAAGATATGAACGAGGCCACTCAGTGGTTCGACCGAATCGAGCTCAACGAACATGATCACACCAAAATCGCACGCGGGAATGCAATACGCTTGCTCCGACTGCGGTTACCCTAGGAGCATACCACAATAGAGGAAGTTTTGCTGAGAAGATGTGTGGACTTTAGAACATCGCATGCTCTCCTTGACGCAGGGCGTTTGAGATGCTGCCCTGGGTGACATTCATCGAGTCAGGTTCCTCGTTCGCGTCTATCTATAGCTGCAGCTAGCTTCGTCGAAGATACCCGGAAAAATACCAAGGTAAAGTCGGCAGCAGAGGCCGATGGCGGAGTGGTGAGCGGGGTGCGGTTGCGAGGTGCGGTGTACGGGATAGGCATGTGGTTGGTTAACCGCCGAGCATCTGGTTGATTTGCTGGATTTGGGCCTGCTGTGCTTTGATTACCTCCTTGGCCAACCCGACCGCATCTATGTTCTTTCCATCGACCATTTCGGCGTTGGCCATCTCGATTGCTCCGCCACTCAGAGTAATCATCGACTGCAGCCACAGTTTATCGAACTCGGTGCCGTGCAAAGAGGCAAGTTGAGCCATCGTGAGGGCATCGACCATCCCCCTCAATGTGGCACCATGCACACCACCCGTTTTAGTATCGGGGTTTTCATTCCACTGCACCAGCAACACACGCAAAACCGCTATGTCCGACTCCAGGGTCGCTCTGGTCTTGGCAGCGAACCCTGTAACGTCGGCGTCGGCGGAGCGATTCATGCCCAGTACCGATAGATTGATCCCCTGCTCGTGGTGGGTGATCATATTGTTCGCGAAGGCGACGTCGTCAGCGTTGTAGCCAGCTGGCGTGCCGGTAATGCGGGGTGGGTCGGTGCTTGTGAGCTCGGTGCGACCTCCAAATGCCGGTTTGCTACAGGACGACAGGAATAACGCGGTCGCGAGCGCTGCAGCGACCGCCACGATGCGCGCGGTCAGCGATGAATATGGCACCAGCGTAGCCGTCCTCAAGCTGGCGTTGGCCTATAGTTGGGAGCGAAGTTATGCAGTCGCCAAATAAGTTGGGGGCACAGCTTTTGTGTGGCCGCCGCGCTGATAAAGTCCGACGCTTGGCACTCGTCGGTGGTATTTAAGTCAGTGTTGATATCCCTCACGACCTGCGAGTAACCCTCCCCGCACGTGTCTTGTCACGCATCCCGTACCTATACGTAAGCGCCTCACCTATGGTGGCAAGCTGTAACCTGGCCGAACGGTAAACATTAGACTTATGCGCGACGGCAGCACGCGCGAGCGGCGCACAAACCAGCATCTCCATGCCGACAGCGGCACCCGTTGACAAGGTCGTGGTAGCCAGCGACGCGCCGCGTTTCATGGTGTGGCAGCGTAGTTCATTGCCGCCATACAGGAGCCCGGTTAGGCACCTACGCAACATGTCGCTGATACGTCGAAGATGCCGCCCGCAGGAGCCTCAACACGAAACCCTTATCTCGAACGGATGCGTAGTTGGCTCAATTGATGTCGGGCCGTACCCGAGAGCAGCACCCGAGATATCGTACGTGGAACCGGTCATCGCGATCCTGGCGTCGCCTTCCAGGCCGAGGTTGTAGTCACCGGTAAAGCCGCTGAGCTTACGGATCCTTACGAACTGGACGATCAGCGGCCCTGCGTTGGATACCACCAGCGTCACACCACCATCATCGTCGCCGGTCTCGATGGTGGTCGTCGATTCCACCGTGGAGCACTGCACCGCCTCGGTCGCGTGGGCGGGCTTGCCGTCTATGGTGAGCTGCGCGGTGCCCGGCAGCAGGCTCCCGGGTTTAGGCTTGGGAGCTGATTCCGCTGAGCAGCCGACGGCACCAGCAATACCCAGTGCAAGTGCCGGTACGACAACGAATTGGTTCTTTAGCAATCTCCCGCTCATTGCTGCGCACCACGAGCCATCCCGTATACCGCGTCGTTCAGTGCAGGCGGTTAGGCCGGCTGACCGTAGACCGCTACAGCGACGCTACGGTCCAGACTATTCTCCGACCACACCCCTATTTGGGTATTAGCGCAATTGGACATGATTGCGTAGTAGTCGGGGCGGTAATACCAATTGCTTATAATGTCAAGGTTATTTATTGCCAACGCCGGGTGGATGGCCACAGTTTCCGCGACCGTTCCGCGATAACC
>NZ_CAXUCH010000030.1:20789-27735 GCF_964249325.1 uncultured Mycobacterium sp.
CCCGGGCCCGGTCCTGCACTGTCGACCCGTTCGAGCCGATATCGCCATCGAGTTCTCGGTTATTGAGCAAGTCTCTGCTATGCCACTGCGCCGCCAGCTGAAGCTGTGGGTTGACCTTCAAGTCGGTGGTGCATCCGGCCTGGTGCTGGATGGTGTAAACATTGGCCACGACGCCATCGTTGAGCCGCTTGTTGTTCGGCACGAGGGTGTTATTGTCACCATCCGCATATGCGGTGAAGGCGCCGAGTGCGATGATTCCTGAGACCAGGGCGGCCAGTACGCGTAGCGTCGATGCGCTCCGCCTTGCAATACCGGTGACTGTCATGATCTGTCATCGTTGCACGAGTTCTACGTGGGTCAAGGGTCGCACGCTTTACTGGGGTCAAGCTGCTCGGACGATGTTGGCAGCGAACCATTTGGCACCACGTATAGCGGCGTCAGGTCTCGGGCCAGCCGCCTGCAGATGTGGAGGCCGGCTTCGCCCCCGAAGTAGTGGCAGAGATTTCCTCGCCCGGTGATGGCGCGACTGCCGGCAGCGATATGGGATCATCGCTCTCGCTGGTAACGGCCGCATACCGCACCGTGTCCCGGACCGTGAGAGCGTCGATTGCCTGTGCAACAACGGGCCAGCCGCGGGTTGCTCCCAGGCATGTGATCCCCGCCTCCGGCGCACCCGCCCGAAAGGACCACTGAACCACGAGCCACGACGGTGACATCTGGCTCAACGGCCACGGGTGGCACAACGCCAAGCCCGCCTTAGGCGAATCGGGTTCAGCCACCTCATCGAATAGCCTGCCAAAACCTTTCCGGTCACTCGCATTGCTGGCGATCTGTGATCGGCTTGGGCTGGACCACGGGGCGTCCTTGAACCCCGGACAAGCCGCCTTCCGTTACGGCTGGACGAGCACGACCGCGCGTCGACTTGTTGGTGGGAGCTGTGGATGCGCTAGATCGCTGGTGTCGCGCACTCTCATCTTCGGCGCCGCGAGGCAAGCGTGGGTGTTGTTGTGGAAGTCCCGTTCGCCAAACGCTGGACACCGGCCAACAAACCTGCCGAAACGCTAGTCAAATGCCATCTGCCGCTTTAAACTGCATACAGTTTGGCTGCGTCTGGCGTCGTAAGGAGGAGCATGAGCCGAGAGGCGGTCGTTCGGCAGGCTTTCGCTGCCATTGACGCCATGGACCCTGACAAGTTCGTCAAGCACCTCACCCAGGATGTGGTGTTCCGTTTCGGAAACGCGGAGCCTACCGTTGGGCGCACCTCGGTCCAGGAGGCAGTCTCGAGGTTCTTTGCCTCGATCGCCGGTATGAAACATCAGATCGAACGGGTGTATGAGATTGGGGATGCCGCCGTCGTGCAGATCGAGATCGAATACACGCGAAAAGACGGCCGTCGCGTCACCGTGCCCAACGCCGACATTCTGACGTTCGAAGGTGAACTGGTTCGCGACTGGCGCATCTACATCGATGTCAGCCCTGTGTACGCCGACCTATAGCGTGCGTCGTTATTCCGACGTCTCAACGCCAGCATCCCATTGCCGCACGGTTCGAGGTGGTCGAGTGACACACCGAATAACGCAAATGAGTGTCCGCCCAATCTTTCCCAGGCGAACACCGAAGCGAACGAGGAGTCGCCGGTGAGGGATCACTCGGTCGAAGGTGCGTTTGATCAAGTATGCCAATCAGGAGTAGTCGATGAACGGTGTGGGTAAGTGGCACTGACGGCGTCCCTGACGAAACCGGCCCGCGAAATCGGGGGTTTCTTCGCGATGTCTCAGGACGTAATCCTGGCGCTCCGTCCGCCGGTCGCCTGGCGTGAGTGCATCCTCCAAGCCTGGTTCGTCGCCCGAGTCGCGGCGCTCCCCGCGGTGGCGCTCGGGCTGGTCTTTAATGCCTTAGTCATTTTCATGCTGGACGTGCTATTCATCTCGCTCGGCGCCGGTGATCTTGCCGGAGTGGGCGCATCCCTGTCGGTAATCACCCAGATTGGGCCGTTTACCACGGCGATGGTGATCAGCGGTGCCGCGGCCACTGCGATGTGCGCCGACCTCGGTGCGCGCACCATCCGTGAAGAACTCGACGCCATGAGGGTGATGGGAATTAACCCGATACAGAGGCTCGTAGTGCCGAGGGTTATGGCGCTCACCTTCAACGCTTTGCTGTTGGCCGGTGTCGTGTGCATCACGGGTTTAGCCGGCGACTACTTGTTCGCGGTCTACGTGCAAAACGTCACACCAGGTCCTTTCGCGGCGACCCTGACGCTGCTTGCGGGGGTGAGCGACATCATCGTCTGCTTGCTGAAGGCCGCATTGTTCGGCCTGGTCGGCGGTTTGATCGCCTGCTACAAGGGCCTTAACCCGGCAGGCGGTCCCGCCGGCGTCGGCAACGCGGTCAATGAGACGGTGGTGTACACGATCATGGCGACAGCTGCCATCAACACGTTTGTGACCGCCCTCACCACGGGGGCAGTGTGATGAGTACCCCGAGTCCGCTGCGGCCAAGGCTGGCGAAAGCGCTGCACGGCTTTATCGAGCAATGGAATCGCCTCGGAGAACAACTCGCGTTCTACGTCACGAGCCTCCGCCTCATCGGTCGAGCCGTCGTCAACTACACAGAGGAGACGTTGCGCAACATTTCGCAGTTGGCCTTAGGGGCCGGCGCGCTTGCAGTAATCGGGGGCGCCACCGTGGTCACCGCCTTCGTGGTGTCGAACGGCGGCATTTTGGTCGGCTATGTGGGGCATGCCAACCTCGACCGAATCGGTGTATTTGCGCTGGCCGGTGTGTTCACCGCGTATATCGTCCCGCGCCTCATCGTGCCAATCATCGTCGATTTCGGTCTGGCCGCCACCGTTGGCGCCGCCACCACCGCGCGACTCGGCGCCATGCGAATCAACGACGAAATCGACGCGCTGGAGGTGATGGGCATCAACGCGGTGTGCTACCTGGTGTCAACCCGGGTGCTGGCCGGTGTGATCGTCGCGATACCGCTGGCCTGTCTTTCGGAGTTGGCGACCTTTATGATGGCCCGCTTCGTCTTTAGTGCCCGCTTCCGGCTCTCGACTGGCGGCTACGACCACTACTTGAGAACTTTTCTGAATCCGACCGATACCGTCTACACGGTCATCCAGATAGCAGTCACGGCAGGAGTCCTCATGCTGATTCACTGCTATTACGGTTTCACCGCCACAGGCGGCCCCGCCGGCGTCGGTGAAGCTACCGGACGCGCTGTGCGCGCCTCACTCATTGTCTCGATAACAGTGACTTTCCTCATGGGCCTGATTCTTTACGGGCGTTCCGGCAACTTCCATCTGTCTGCGTAGCTTGCGATGAAACAGAAGCGACGCGCCGCCGGCATCCACCCCTCGTGGTGGACTCTAATTCTCGTCGCGATGATCATCGTGCTCGCCGCATTCACCGCGGTCGCCTTCAACCGAGACTTCACGTCATACGCGAAAGTGACCGTCACATCTGATCGTGCCGGTCTCGTCATGGAGCCCTACGCGATGGTGAAGTTCCGCGGCGTTGAGGTGGGCCGAGTGGCGTCGATCCAGCCGGACGGTCCGGTGAGACTCCAGCTGGAGGTCGATTCTGGCCAGCTCCGATATATTCCGGCCAACGTCGCAGCACAAATCACCGCCCCCACCGTCTTCGGCGCCAAATATGTCGAACTATTGGCTCCCAGTGATCCGAGTTCCAAGCGATTAGCAGCCGGCGCTGTTCTGCACTCACGCAACGTGAGCATCGAGGCGAACACGGTGCTTCAGAACGTGGTTGGTGTACTCAGCCAAATCGACACCGCCAAACTAAACGCCGTGCTCTCGGCGTTCGCCGAGGGCTTTCGCGGCAAGGGCCAAGCACTCGGTGAGGCCGTCACCGACCTCAATCAGGTCTTGATAGCGATCAATCCTCGCAGCGAAACCATCCGGGCCGATTTCCGTGCAGTCAAAGGGTTCTCCGACACCTATAGTGCCGCAGCACCGAACCTACTGACAACGCTAGATGCCCTGAGCACGACCAGCTCCACGATCAGCACGCATGCCAGGGAGCTTGACTCGCTCCTACTCAATGCCATTGGGCTATCTAACAGCGGAATTAACCTGATCGGCCCGAATAAGGACAACCTCGTTCACGCAATCAACATACTGGAGCCGACGACGCGGTTGCTGATGAAATACAACCCGGAACTCACCTGCACAATCGTTGGCGGACAAAAGGTCCTGGACAAATATGGCTGGGGCGACGTTGGCGGCTTGAAAAACAGAAGATCCATCGTCTTAGATGCCGCACTGCTGTTCGGTGAGGACATGTACCGGTATCCGGACAACCTCCCCATCAACGGAATCAAGGGTGGACCCGGGGGAGCCCCGGGCTGCGGTTCGCTGCCCGATGTCGCCGACAACTGGCCTGTGCGGTATCTGGTCACCGATTCCGGATGGGGCACCGGGCTGGACCTGCGACCAAACCCCGGTATCGGCTTTCCCGGATACGCCGACTACTTCCCGGTTACTCGCGGTACGCCTAAACCGCCGAGCATTCGACATCCCGGCGGCCCAGCCCCGGGTCCAGTCCCGTATCCAGGGGCCCCCCCGTTCGGCGCGCCCCGATATGCGCCCGACGGAACGCCACTATATCCGGGCTTGCCGCCGGCGCCGCCGCCCGGGAGGCCACGAGAACCGGGCGCGCCACCAGCGGGATCGGAGCCGTTCACGCCCGCACATCCAGGGTTGCAACCCACCTGCGGGGTCGTCACCCAACCGTGCGGACCGCCGTCACCGTCGCCGCTGCCACCGCCGCCCGAATATGCGCCTTCGCCGTGACCGCTGTAAGCAATTAAGGACAGACCGCCGTGAGAGAGAACCTACGTGGCACGCTATGGCGCCTTGGCATCTACGTTGGTGCGTGTCTGCTGGCGATAGCTGTGTTATTCGCCGTCTATAGTCAGGTGCGCTTTGAAAAGTCGAAGACCTACAACGCCATTTTTTCGAATGTGTCGCAGCTACGGGGCGGGAACTTCGTTCGCATTGCTGGTGTCGAGACTGGCAAGATCAAAAGCATTTCGATTCAGCCGGACTCAACGGTCCGCGTCAAGTTCTCGGTGGACGACACAGTAATCCTTACGGAGGGCACGCGCGCGGTCATTCGTTACGACGACCTGATTGGAGGCAGATATCTGGCACTGGAGGAGGGTGCGGGGGATGTCAAGAAGCTCAACCCCGGGGCGACCATCCCGCTCAGCCGGACCCAGCCGGCGCTTGACCTCGATACGTTGATCGGCGGCTTCCGTCCATTGTTTCGCGCGTTGAATCCTGACCAGGTAAACGCGCTGAGCGGCCAATTGATTGCGGCCCTGCAGGGCCAAGGTGCGGCGATCGGCTCAATTCTGACCCAGACCGCCGCATTAACTAATAGCCTGGCCGACCGGGATAGACTGATCGGCGAGGTCATCACCAACTTAAACACGCTGCTCGGCTCGCTGGGCGAGCAGAGCGGCGAGTTGGCCAAAACCATCGACTCCCTGTCTGAACTTGTCGCGGGCCTGCAAGCCCGCAAACAGGACATCACAAACGGATTGGCGTACGCCAACGCGGCCGCCGGGGCCATCACCGATCTGATGGTGCAGGCCCGTCCACCGTTGAAGAAGGTGGTGCATGAGACGGATCGCACCGCCGGAATCGTGATGGCCGACCACGATTATGTCGACAACCTGATCAACACCTTGCCCGATATGTACCAACTACTGGGCAGGCAGGGTCTTCACGGGGACTTCTTCAGTTTCTACATGTGCGACATTGTGCTGAAGCTGAACGGCAAGGGCGGTCAGCCCGTTTACGTCAAACTGGCAGGCCAGGATACCGGGAGGTGCGCGCCGAAATGAGGACCGAATCCGAGCCCCACCTCTTGAAGGTTGCTGCCTACGGGGTCGGCGTGACCCTCGCTCTGATGCTGGTGTCCCTGAACTACGCCAAGCTGCCCTTCGTCAACACGGGCAGGAACTACTCGGCTTACTTCGCGGAAGCCGGCGGCCTTGACAAGGGCGCCGATGTTGAGGTTTCGGGTTACCGGGTCGGGAAGGTCTCCAGCGTCGCGCTGGACGGGCCACGGGTATTGGTCAAATTTCAGATCCGCAACGGTGTCCGGCTCGGGAACCGCACCGAGGCGGCGGTGAAGTTGGCGAACACACTCGGTACCAAGCGTCTTGAGGTGAGGCCGCGCGGCGACGGGGAGCTCACCGAGCCCATACCCATCGACCGGACGACCCCCGCCTATCAACTGCCCGACGCATTGGGCGATCTCACTACAACCATCAGCGGGTTGAACACTGGCCAGCTATCGGACTCGTTGGCGGTGCTGGCACGCGAGTTCTCCCACACCCCGGCATCGTTCAGGGCTGCGGTGCAGGGGGTGGCGCGGCTTTCCCAGACCCTGGATGAGCGCGATCAGCAGCTGCGTAATCTCCTGGGCAACGCCAATAAGGCGACCAAGGTGCTGGCCGAACGCAGCAACGAGGTACTCGACCTCGTGACTAACACCAACGCGTTGCTGGCTCAACTGAACACCCAGAGCAGCGCGCTGGACCACATCAGCACAAATCTTTCAGCGCTGGCGCAGCAGTTGAAGGGTTTCGTTGCCGAAAACCGGGACACATTAAAGCCCGCCCTGGACAAGCTCGATGGGGTCCTATCGATCCTCGACAACCGCAAAGAGCGGGTACAGAAGGCGATCAAACAGCTCAATTCCTTTGCGGCGGGGCTGGGTGAATCGGTATCGGCGGGTCCGGGCTTCAAAACCAATGTCGTCAACTTGCCGCCCGGTCAGTGGATCCAGCCGTTCATCGACGCTGCGTTTTCCGACCTCGGCCTGGATCCGGCCACTCTCTTGCCGACACAGTTATCCGACCCGGAGGTTGGCCAACCGGCGATGCCGCCGCTTCCGATACCGTATCC
>NZ_CAXUCH010000030.1:27745-29412 GCF_964249325.1 uncultured Mycobacterium sp.
CCACGAACCGGCCAGGGCGGCGCACCCCGCCTAACTCTCCCGGACGCCATCACTGGCAATCTCGACCCCAACTTGCCCCGGCAATCTCCCGGCCGCTATCCATACCGACCAGAGCCCCCGGCGCCGCCACCTGGGGGGCCGCCGCCTGGACCGCCCGCGCCGACTCCTCCCGGACCCGGACAATCTCTACCGCCACCGTCGGGGCCTGTCGAGCAGCCCGCGCCCGGGCAAATACCGCCATCTCAACCGCCGGTGCTTCCCGGGCCGGGGCCCCTGGTACCACCGCCGGCTGTTAGGGGTGGTGGGCAGTGAGCGCCCGCACTACAAAGATTGGGGTGGCGGCCGTTCTGGTGCTAGCGCTAATCGGCGGCATCGTTGTCGTGCTACGGACCGCGACTGCTGCCGGCCACACCAAGGTCATTGCCTACTTCGACAACAGCAACGGCATCTACGTCGGTGACTACGTGGAGATCCTCGGCGTACCTGTCGGAAAAATCGAGAAAATTGAACCGCAGCCCGACCGTGTCAAAATCTCGTTTTGGTACGACAAGAAGTTCAAGGTACCCGCCGACGCGAAAGCCGTCATCTTATCGCCGTCCCTCGTTACGGTTCGAGCCATCCAATTGACGCCCGCCTACACCGGTGGGGCAGTGATGGCTAATAACACGGTAATCCCACCCGACCGCACAGCCGTTCCTGTCGAGTTCGACGACTTACGCCAGCAGTTGCAGAAGCTGACCGAAACCCTGCAGCCGACCCAACCGGGCGGAGTCAGCACATTGGGAGCAGCGGTAAACACGTTGGCCGACAACTTGCGCGGCCAGGGCAGCAACATCCGTGAATCCATCCTTAAGCTGTCAGAGGCGATCTCGGCGCTCGGTGACCACAGCGGCGATTTGTTCACCACCTTTAAGAACTTGGCGGCCCTGGTGTCAGCGCTGCGAGATAGCAGCCGCCTCCTCAAAGACCTGAACCGGAATCTCGCTGCGGTCACGGGGCTGCTGGCAAATGACCGCGACGAAGTCGGAAACGCGGTCAGAGACCTCAACGCCGTGATCGGCGACTTGACAAGCTTTGTCGCCGACAATCGCGAGGCGCTGGGCAGCACCTCGGACAAGTTGGCGTCCGTGTCGACAGCGGTGACCCAAAGCCTCGATGACCTCAAGCAAACGCTGCACATCGCTCCGACAACGTTTCAGAACTTCCTTAACCTCTACCAACCCGCACAGGGCGCCTTCACCGCTTACCTGGCCTTCAATAACTTCGCCAACCCGCTGCAATTCATCTGCGGGGCCGTACAGGCTGCATCGCGGTTGGGTGCCAAAGACTCGGCGAAGTTGTGTATTCAGTACTTGGCGCCGATCTTCAAGAACCGCCAGTACAACTTCTTGCCGCTAGGGATAAACCCCTTCGTCGGCGCCACAGCACGTCCCAACGAGATCACCTACAGCGAGGACTGGCTGCGCCCGGACTACATCCCACCACCGGTTCCCCAGGGCCCACCAGCGGCGGAGGCGCCCCGGACAGTGGCACCGCCCCCTAACGGGCCGCTCCCACCCCCGAACGAGATTTTCAACTTTTTCACCCGGCCCGCCAACCCGTATAACGGGCTGCCGCCGTTCGTGCCGGCCAGGCCAGAAAACCCGATACCGACCAATCCCGCCGAT
>NZ_CAXUCH010000031.1:0-18807 GCF_964249325.1 uncultured Mycobacterium sp.
GCGCTGCTCGCATCAGGCAGCCCGGTCTCGGCGGCGCCGGCGACCCGGACCTCGCCGCGCCCGCCGAGCGCATTACGAACGAGCGCGGCCGCATCCGGGTCTTGCTCTGCGCCGAGGTAGGAGCGCGGGCGCCGCGCGAGGATCTCTACCGCGGTGCGGCCCAGGCCCGGGGCCAGCTCCAGCACGTCGGCGTGGGTCACCTCGGCGCGGTCCAACAGCTCGCGGGTGAGCTCCGCACCCCCCGGGCGGAGCACCCGCTTGCCGAGGCGGGCCAGCAGCCAGTGGCCCGCCACCGCGTCGTCGCCGCGGTCGGCTTTCGGCAGCGTCTTACGCCGGCTGCCGGCCATCAAACTGCCTGTCGCACAGTCGGTATCAGCGGCAGGATTTCGCGCTTCTTGTGCACGGTCAGGTAGCGCAACCCGTCGGGGCCCGCGCTGAACTGGCGTTGGGAACGCTTCGGCAGCCACAGCAGCGCGCCCGGGACCAGCTCGATCTCGCCATGCTCGCTGGTGAGCCGCCCGTTGCCGGCCAGCACGTGGATCAGGACGTCGACGTCGGCTCCGGCGTGGGCGTCGATTCCGCCATTGGGCGCCAGCGCGATGACGTTCGAGTCCAAGTCGCGCTCGCCGCCTTCGAGCTTCCACACTGCACCCGTGTGGTCGGGTTCGGCGGCGAGCTCTGCCGTGTTCGCCAGAATCCGGGGCAGTGGGGTACTGGAGAGCTTGGTGATCCGGATACGCCAGACGGCATGGCCCTTCTCGAGGTACTCCCAGCCGTAGCTGCCTGCATGGTCGGCCTCGAACTCTTGGCGCAGATGCTTGGGATCGTGGTTGTTGACCAGCACGAACGACTCGCCGACGGCCAGCTTGGCGTAGGGGGCGAAAATCGTCGGGTGCTTGTCTGGCTTGCGCAGCTGCCGGATGTCAAGTTCGTTGTCGGCCATGGAATTTCGATACCTCTCTAGTTTTTACAAAGTAGGTTGTGTAAACTCTAGCGCATGACCTACGTGATCGGGAAGCCGTGTGTCGATGTGATGGACCGCTCCTGCGTGGACGAGTGCCCTGTCGACTGCATCTACGAAGGCGGGCGGGCGCTTTACATCCATCCCGACGAATGCGTGGACTGCGGAGCCTGTGAACCCGTCTGCCCGGTCGAGGCGATCTACTACGAGGACGACCTTCCGGAGGAACTGCAGCCCTATCTTGCGGACAACGCGGCGTTCTTCACCGAAGTCCTGCCGGGCCGCGACCAGCCGCTCGGCTCACCGGGCGGAGCCGCCAAGGTAGGCCCACTCGGCATCGACACCCCTTTGGTGGCTAACCTGCCCAAAGCTGAAGAGTCCGAAGGAGAGTGAGCATCGCCAGCCCAGCCGGGGAAGCCGCCGATCGCCGTCGCGCCGTGTTGCAGGTGTTGAAGGCGGCGACTGCTCCGATGAGCATCGTCGCGATCGCCGACCACCTTCAGGTGCATCCCAACACCGTCCGCTTTCATTTGGACGGCCTCGTGCGTGACGGTCGAGTCGAACGGGTCGCACCAGACCACCGACGGCCGGGACGGCCTCCGCTGCTGTTCCGGGCCGTCCGGCAAATGGACCGCGGCGGCGAGCGCCGCTATGAGTTGCTGGCCGAGATCCTCACTCTGGGGTTGGGCGACGACGAGCGCGATTCCGGCGCCAAGGCGCTGGCTGCTGGTCGCGCGTGGGGCCAGCGGCTGGAGTCGAATTCGGCCCGCACCGGTCGGGCGGGGGCACAGGAATCAATCGACCACCTGGTCGGTCTGCTCGACGACCTGGGCTTCGCACCCGAGCACCGCCAGTCCGACGGTCAACACCAGATCGGCCTGCGGCACTGTCCGTTTCTGGAGTTGGCCGAAATGCGACGCAGCGTGGTCTGCCCCGTCCACCTCGGGATCATGCAAGGAGCGATGCAAACCGCGGATGCGCCGGTCACCGTCGACCGTCTAGAGGCCTTCGTCGAACCCGACCTGTGTATGGCCCACCTGAGTGTGCAAGGGGCGACCCAGTGAGCGTCGGGCCGGCGATCGCCGTTGGCGTCACGTTCGTGTGGCTCGGCATGGTGCTGGCCATCTCATTTCTGGAAGCGCCGCTCAAATTCCGGGCGCCCAACGTGACGACGCAGATCGGGCTCGGCATCGGCCGGCTGGTCTTCCGGGCACTCAACGCCGTCGAGCTGGCTTTCGCGATCGTCACCCTCGCCGTGACCGTCGCAAGCCGGCCACCGCTCGGGGTGATCGTGGCGTTCGTGGTCGCGTGGGCGACACTGGTGGCGCAACTGGCCGCGGTGCGGCCCTTCCTGAACCGGCGATCGGACAAGGTGCTGGCCGGGCTCAACGCGCCCCGCTCTCGCGGTCATTACGCCTACGTCGGTTTAGAGGTGGTCAAGGTGATCGCATTGGTGACGGCGGGCGGTCTTCTACTATCCAGCTGAAGCCCAGATCGCCGATCCCTCGACCGAAGGACATCATGGAAACCATTTCGCTGACCAACCTCGCCGCCGAAAAGCTAGCCGAGGCGCGGGAGACCAAAAGCGGGCGAGCCGCACATACCCTTCACGGCGGGCACACCCATGAACTGCGGCAGACCGTGATGGCGTTGCTTGCCGGACGTGAGCTGGGTGAGCACGACAGCCCGGGCCAGGCGTCGCTGCAGGTGCTTCACGGTCATGTGCACCTCACCGCCGGTGCCGACTCGTGGGACGGCAAGGCCGGCGACTACGTCGTGATCCCGCCGCAGCGGCATTCCCTGCAGGCCGTCGAGGACTCGGTGATCATGCTGACCGTGTTCAAGAGCCTGGCCTCCGCGACGTAGCGGGTGCTATCGACACCTTGGTCGCGCGACTTCGGCCTGCAGGTCCCAATCGTCAATGCCCCGATGGGCGGGGCGGCCGGTGGCCGGCTCGCCGCGGCCGTCACTGCGGCCGGCGGCCTGGGCATGGTCGGCACGGGCAGTACCGGGTCGGCGACGTGGCTGCACGCCGAGTTGCCGCACGTGCGCGGGACGTTCGGAATTGGCCTGGTGCACTGGGTAACTCGCAACGAACCTGGGCTGCTAGACGCTGCGCTTGCCGCGCGGCCGGCGCTGCTGTCGGTCAGTTTCAGCGACGAATGGTCCTGGGTTGAGCGGGCCCATGACGCCGGAATCGCGACTGCCACACAGGTATACGACAGCCTCGGCGCTGTCCGGGCGCAAGAAGCCGGTGTCGATGTCCTGGTGGCGCGGGGAGCAGAAGGCGGCGGCCACGGAGAGGCGAAGATCGCCACGCTGCCGCTGCTCGACGCCGTCTTGAACGCGGTCTCGGTGCCCGTGCTGGCGGCCGGTGGAATCGCGTCGGCGCGAAGCCTTGCCGCCGTGCTGGCGGCCGGTGCCAGCGGCGCATGGCTAGGAACGTGCTTGTCGGCCTGTTCGGAGGCGCTGACCACCGACGGCACCCGTCAGGCCCTGATCGCCGCGCGCGAGACCGACACCACGACGACCCGCGTCTTCGATGTCGGACGCGGACTGCCCTGGCCGCAGCGGTTCCCGTCACGCGTATTGGCCAACGACTTCGTTGCCCGGTGGGCGGGCCGGGAGGATGAGCTGGCCGCCGAGTCCGACGCGCGCGCCGAGCTGGCCGCCGCGACCGCGGCCGACGACACGCGTATCGCTCCGGTCGACGCCGGTCAGGGCGTCGGGATGATCACGTCAGTAGAACCGGCGGGCGCAGTCATCCAGCGGCTGTGCGCCGGTGCGGAACGCCTGCTGGCGCAGTGGTAGACCGTCACGTCGACGGTCTGCGGGCCGCCGTGAGCACCACACAACAGCCCTTGCGTCGCGGGTCGATCCGCGCATACGGGCGATGCGGCCGCAGCGCATCGGCGATGCCGCTGATCAACGCGTGGTTCATGGTGCACGCAAGCTCGCGCTGCTCCTCGGCCAGCGCGTGAAACGGGCAGTTCGCCAGATACACCTCATCGCCGGTGGACCGGGGCTCGTAGCCGTGTTCGCTGAGCACCGCGATAGCCAATTCGAGTGCTGACTCCGCGTCGGCGGGTGGTCGCCGGCTGTCGGTGACGGCGGACGTGCCGATGCCGCGGCCGTAGTCACGGGCAACCTGGTTGAGCACATCAACGACGGGCGCCCCGCTGGCAGCCGATTGCGTGATGGCCCTGGCCATCAGGCGGCCGGCCAGCTCGTAGTCGCGGGGCGGAAGGCTGACCGCGATATCCCGGTCAGCGCGCCGATACAACTTCGACGGGCGCCCCGCACCGGGCCCAGATCGGCCCGTCAACCGCACATAGTCACATTCCAGCAGGCCCTCGGCCTGGAGCCGGTCGAGGTGGAACTTCGCCTGGTGACGGGCGACGCCCACCGCGTCAGCCGCCTGGTCACGGCTCACCGGTTCGGGCTGCGAACAGACGAACCGGTACAGCTGGTGGCGTACCGGATCGGCGAGTGCGCCGATTCCGGCGGCGTCGCGTTGCAAAGAGTCCCGCGAGGAATCCATCACCATCCATTTCTAACAGACAAAAGCCTTGACGCTACAGTGCCGCAGTTCTAACGTTCAATTTACGATCTCTTAGAAGGAGGAGCCATCATGAGCACCGACCGCGCTACTACCCCCTCGCCCGTGGCCGCCAGTCCGTTGAAGAATCCGTCGTTTCAGGCGTACGCCCTGCTGCGCACGCTCTTCACGGTCGCGCCGATCCTGTTCGGGCTGGACAAGTTCTTCAACGTGCTGACCCAGCCGGATCACTGGAGCAAGTACCTGGCCGGCTGGATCGACGGCGTCCTGCCGGGCAACGCCGACCAGTGCATGTACGTCGTCGGCGTCATCGAAATCGCCGCCGGTGTTCTGGTCGCGATCGCTCCGCGTATCGGCGCGTGGGTGGTGGCGGCGTGGCTGGCCGGCATCATCGTCAACCTGCTCACCCTGTCCGGCTATTACGACATAGCGCTGCGTGACTTCGGTCTGCTGGTCTCAGCCGTCGCACTCGCGCGGCTGGCTGAAGGTGTGCACCTCGCCCGCACCGAGCGGACGCCGGCAACCGCTTAAGGCACGCTGTCGGGCCGGCGCGGCGTCGGCTCCCTCGGATGAGCCAGCCGCGTCGGCTCTTTGCGCCCGCGCAACATCGGTCCTCACCAAGCTCCCAGCAGCCCTGTTCGCTGGGATCGCTGGCTTCTAATGTCGGCGCCGAGGCCAGGACGCGCTGCGGGGTCGACTTGGCCAACTCGCACAGCCGGGCAGCTTCGTTGACCGGGTCAGGAGCGCGTCGCCCTCGATCGCGCATGCGCTCGGGGTTTCGCGAAGCACGCTGCTGCGCCAGCTCGGCGGTTCTCGTCGAGCACCGGACAACGCGGTGCGCGACTTCGGGGTGGATCCTGGCGGGCCGACCTCCGGTGCGGCAGCGCGCGGTGGAGGCCGCGGCCGCGCTCATCAGTGCCCGAGGGGTGACTGCAGCAACGTTCGAGGCGGTCGCCGCACAAGCCGACTGCTCGGTGCACAGTCTCTACGCGGTTTTCGCAGCGCTACATCCCGACCCTTGATTTCGAAGCTGTCATCTTCGGCGAGTCGTCCGATCTGAACGACCGGGTGCGCCGGGTCTACCGCTCGCTCGCAGCGGTCTACCTCCGCGAACCGCGGGTGTTGTCGGCCGTGCTCGCCGAAGCATTGGCCCGTCCGGCGGGATCGGCGGGCCAGGTTCTGGTCGAACACGGTGCGCTGCGCAGGCTCGCCGATCTGAGCCGATGGCTGGACGGCGAAGTCGCCGCCGGTCGCATTCGCGACCTTCCCCGCACGTTGCTGATGCAGCAGCTGATCAGTCCGATCGCGGTGCATTGCATGATGCGCCCGGGGCTGGCCAACGTCCCGCAGGTGGCGTTGCCTGCTGTCGAGGAGTGCTGCGACATCTTCGCCGATATTTTCGTTCGCGCCGTTGCGCCTTAAGTGGGCGTGACGGCTCGTCACACCGCGCGCAGGTAGCGTTTGGCGATCAGGCGCTGGCCGATCGCCAGCAACGGTTTACCGGCCTTGCTCCACCGCGTCGCCGGCCGGGAGAACGACGAGACCTCCGCGAACACCGCGGCGGTGACCGGGTCGTAGCGCACGGCGAAGCGTTCCTCGCCCGACTCGGGATGCCCGGGCAGCGTGCCGTAGGCGAACCCGCGCAGGTTGGGGTCGTCGAGCACGTACACCACTCGGCACGGTGCAGGCAGGAAACCGAGCTTGACGACCACCACGGCACCGAGGGTGACAACGGCGCTGCTGGCGTGCACGCGCAAACCGGCACCACGCTGCATCCCCCAGTGCATGACCGCGTCGGCGGCCTGCTCGAAACGCTGTCGACCGGCGCCGATGTGGCTGACGAAGCCGAGGTGGTCGTATCCCGGAGGCATGCGGCCCGCCGTCGCGCCCACTTCCGGGTAGGTGAACGGCAGGCCGGCCAGCGCGTGCAAGTCCACGTCGCTAGCTTGCCATGCCGCGCCGGCAGTCAAATGGCGGAGGCGTACGGTCGGCCAGGTGAGTACAGAAACCTCGAAAACCCCTGCAGCAGCATCCGGCACGCTCACTTTGGGCGATGAGTTAACCGTCAACCGGCTCGGTTTCGGCGCGATGCGTCTCACTGGTCCCGGCGTGTGGGGTCCGCCCGCCGACGGCGACGAATGTATCCGCGTGTTGCGTCGTGCCGTGGAGCTCGGCGTCAACTTCATCGACACCGCGGACTCGTACGGCCCGTACTTTTCCGAGGAAATCATCCGCGAGGCGCTGCATCCCTATGACGATTTGGTCATCGCCACCAAGGCCGGCTTGCTGCGCACCGGCCCGGACGAGTGGATCCCGATGGGCTTTCCGGCTTACCTGCGCCAGGAATGTGAGATGAGCTTACGACGGCTCGGCGTGGAGACCATTGACCTGTTCCAGCTGCACCGCATCGACGACAAGTTTCCGCTGGAAGACCAGATCGTGGAGCTGAGCAAGCTGCAGACCGAGGGCAAGATCCGTAAGGTCGGCCTGTCCGAGATGACCGTCGACCAACTGGCCGCGGCGCAGCAGATCATGCCGATCGTGTCGGTGCAAAACATGTACAACCTCACCGCCCGCGCCGCCGAACCGGTCCTAAAGGAGGCGACCAATCAGGGAATCGCCTTCATCCCGTGGTTCCCGTTGGCCGCCGGACCGCTGGCCGCTCCCGATGGCCCGCTGCAGCGGATGGCGGCCGAGCATGACGCGACGCCCGCACAGATGGCGTTGGCCTGGTTGCTCAACCGCTCGCCGGTGATGCTGCCGATTCCCGGGACGTCGAGTGTGGCGCACCTGGAGGAGAACGTCCGCGCTGCCGAAATCACGCTCAGTGAAGAGGAAGTCGAGTTTTTGGGCGCGATCGGCGAGCAGAACGCCTAGCTAGCCAGCCAGGCGTGCGCGCCGCCCGGCGGGCGACGAAATACGGTGTCGTGGTGGCGCGCGAACACGCAAAGCATCCCGGCGGCGGTTTCAACCCGCCTGAACCGACGACCAAGGGCGGGCCCGACTACGGGCGGTTCATCGATGCCGTGCGCGCGCTGCAGGATCACGCTCGCGCGGTCGACGCGCCGGACGAGGTGATCACCGAGGCCGCGGATCTGATCGAGAAGGTGTCGGAGTTGCTGGCCCCGTTCGACACCGACGAATGGCAATCGCCATCGGGCCGCCGGATGGATCTGCCCAACCGCGGCAATGTCTTGGCGGTGCCGACGTCGGTGAGCAAGAGCGACGACGGACGCGTGCGCGGCTGGGCCCGGTTTCGCCGATTTCACTTGGGACGCAACGGCGCGGTGCACGGCGGAGCGCTCGGGCTGCTGTTCGACTCTGTGCTCGGGATGACGTCTGCGGTGCTCACCGGCGGCCCGTATCAGCGCACTGCCTACCTGCACATCGATTACCGCAACATCGTGCCGATCGAAAAGCAGCTGCAGGTCGACGCCGGAATCGATCGTGTGGACGGCCGCAAGATCTTCGTGTCGGGCAGCCTTTGCGACGGCGACACAATCCTGACCGAAGCGCAGGCATTGTTCGTCCTCCTGCGGCCCGGCCAGCCGTGAGGCTGGAGCCGTCGTGGACGGCCGCCCCGATAGCATGGTCGCTACGGTTGCGACACCCCTAAAACCTCTGGAGATACGCCGTGAGCGCCCCTGCACAGCCCGCCCCGGGAGCCGATGGCGGCGACCCGCGGCGTCCGGCTGCGCCGGGTTTGCGATCGCCGCAAGCCCTGGTCCGGGTTCCCGCTGGGACGACTGCGGCGGCCGCGGTCCGGCAAGCGGGGCTGCCGAGCCGCGGTGCGCCCGACGCGATCGTGGTGGTGCGTGACGCCGGCGGCAAGCTGCGCGACCTGAGTTGGGTGCCCGACGAGGACGCCGACGTCGTCCCGGTAGCAGCCCACACCGAAGAGGGGCGCAGCGTCATCCGGCACTCGTGTGCGCACGTGCTCGCGCAAGCCGTGCAACAGATGTTCCCGCAAGCCAAACTCGGCATCGGGCCGCCGATCACCGACGGCTTTTACTACGACTTCGACGTGCCCGAGCCGTTCACCCCCGAAGACCTCGAAGCGCTGGAAAAGCGGATGCGCCAGATCGTCAAGGAAGGGCAGCTGTTCTCCCGGCGCGTCTACCAATCCAAAGAACAAGCCCGCGCCGAACTTGCCGACGAGCCGTACAAGCTGGAACTCGTCGACGACAAGTCGGGCGACCCGGCCGTGATGGAAGTCGGCGGCGACGAGCTGACCGCCTACGACAACCTCAATCCTCGCACGCGCGAACAGGTTTGGAGCGACCTGTGTCGCGGCCCGCACATTCCCACCACCCGATACATCCCCGCTTTCAAGCTCACCCGCAGCTCGGCCGCCTACTGGCGCGGCGACCAGAGCAACCCCAGCCTGCAACGCATCTACGGCACCGCGTGGGAATCGCAAGAGGCGCTCGACCGTCACCTGCAGCTGATCGAAGAGGCCCAGCGCCGCGACCACCGCAAGCTCGGCGCCGAGCTGGACCTGTTCAGCTTTCCCGACGAAATCGGTTCCGGCCTTGTAGTTTTCCACCCCAAAGGGGGCATCGTCCGCCGAGAGCTGGAGGAGTACTCGCGGCGCAAGCACATCGAGGCCGGCTACGAATTCGTCAACACCCCGCACATCACCAAGGCGCAGCTGTTCCGCACCTCAGGCCACCTGGACTGGTACGCCGACGGCATGTTCCCGCCCATGCACCTCGACGCCGAATACAACGACGACGGCAGCCTGCGCAAGCCCGGTCAGGACTACTACCTCAAGCCGATGAACTGCCCGATGCACTGCCTGATCTACCGGTCCCGCGGGCGGTCCTATCGCGAACTTCCGTTGCGGCTCTTCGAATTCGGCACCGTGTACCGCTACGAGAAGTCAGGCGTCGTGCACGGATTGACCAGGGCGCGCGGGTTTACCATGGACGACGCGCACATCTTCTGTACCCGCGAGCAGCTGCGCGACGAGCTGGCGTCGCTGCTGCGGTTCGTGCTCGACCTGCTCGGTGACTACGGGCTCGAAGACTTCCACCTCGAGCTCTCGACGAAGGATCCGGAGAAGTTCGTCGGCTCCGAGGAAGTGTGGGACGAAGCCACCGCCACGCTGGCCGAGGTGGCCCGGGAGTCGGAGCTGCAGCTGGTGCCCGACCCGGGCGGGGCGGCGTTCTACGGCCCGAAAATCTCGGTGCAGGCCCGCGACGCGCTGGGCCGCAGCTGGCAGATGTCGACCATCCAGCTGGACTTCAACTTTCCGGAGCGTTTCGAGCTGGAGTACACCGGCCCTGATGGGACGCGTCGGCAGCCCGTCCTTATCCACCGGGCACTGTTCGGGTCGATCGAGCGGTTCTTCGGCATCCTCACCGAGCACTACGCCGGCGCATTCCCGGCCTGGCTGGCGCCGGTGCAGGTGGTGGGCATCCCGGTCGCCGACCACCATGTGCAGTACCTGAAAGGCGTTGCCGCGCAACTCAAGTCGCACGGAGTGCGGGTCGAGGTCGACACCAGCGACGACCGAATGGCCAAGAAGATCGTCCACCACACCAACCAGAAGGTGCCGTTCATGCTGCTGGCCGGCGACCGCGACGTCGAAGCCGGCGCGGTGAGCTTCCGGTTCGGTGACCGCACCCAGATCAACGGCATAGCCCGCGACGACGCCGTCACGGCCATCGTGGAATGGATCGCCAGCCGCGAGAACGCCGCTCCCACAGCCGATCTGGTGAAGGTGGGCAGCCGTGAGTGACCCGGAACGTGCGGCTACCGAGAGAGACGTCGATGAGCGCACGATCATTGACCGGGGGGTCGGCGAAGCCGACCATTTGCAGCGGCTGTGGACCCCGTACCGGATGAGCTATCTGGCCGAAGCGCCCTTGCGGCGCGACGACTCCGCCTCGGCTCAGCCGTTCACCGACATCCCGCAGCTGTCCGACGAGGACGGCTTGGTGGTGGCCCGCGGCGAACTGGTCTACGCGGTGCTCAACCTGTACCCGTATAACCCGGGCCACCTGATGGTGGTGCCGTATCGGCGGGTATCCGAACTCGAGGACCTCACCGAGCAGGAAAGCGCTGAACTGATGGCCTTCATCCAGAAGGCGATTCGCGTCATCAAGGCAGTATCGCGGCCGCACGGCTTCAACGTCGGCGTCAACCTCGGGACGTCGGCGGGCGGGTCGCTGGCCGAGCACCTGCACGTGCACGTGGTCCCGCGCTGGGGCGGCGACGCGAACTTCATCACGATCATCGGCGACTCCAAGGTCATCCCGCAGCTGTTGCGCGACACCCGCCAACTGCTGGCCGCCGAGTGGGCGAAACAGCCGTGAGCAAACTGCTGTCCCGGGAAGGCGTCGCACGCGTCACCACACCGCTGGCGCGGGGGCTGCTGCGGGCCGGCTTGACCGCGGACAGCGTCACCATCATGGCCACCGCGGCGGCGGTGCTGGCCGCACTGACGCTGTTTCCGACCGGCCGGCTCTTCGCCGGCACACTCGTGATCTGGTTCTTCGTCATGTTCGACATGCTCGACGGGGCGATGGCACGGGAAAGCGGGGGCGGCAGCCGCTTCGGCGCGGTGCTGGACGCCACCTGCGACCGCATCAGCGACGGCGCGGTGTTCTGCGGGCTGTTGTGGGGGGCGGCGTTCGGCCTGCGCAGCCCGTCGCTCGTGGTGGCCACGATGATCTGCCTGGTGACCTCGCAGGTGATCTCCTACATCAAGGCCCGCGCCGAAGCCAGTGGGCTGCGCGGCGACGGCGGCTTCATCGAACGGCCGGAGCGGCTGATCATTGTGCTCGTTGGTGCCGGCCTGTCGGATCTGCCGGTGTTCCCGCTGCATTGGGCGCTGCCCGTGGCGATGTGGCTGCTGGCGGTCGCCAGCATGATCACCTGCGCTCAACGGCTGCACACCGTGCGGCACTCCGCTGGGGCCGGGGAACCTTTCGGTGCGCCGGACGAGCATGGGAAGCCGGAAAAGAGCGAACCGTGATCTCGACGCCGGCAGGTCTGAAAGTGCCTGACGTCAGCCGCTTGCCGCTGGCTGGCCGGATGAAGGACCTGGGATACGCGGCGGGCTGGCGGCTGGTGTGCGCGATGCCGGAACTGGCCGCCCGTAACGTTTTCGAGGCCGGGGCCCTTTACGTGGCCCGCAACGGCGGGCCGGACCAGCTGCGCAAGAACTTGGCCCGCGTTATCGGCGTGCCCCCGGCCGACGTGCCCGGTACGCTAATGCGTGCCTCGCTGGCCTCCTACGCCCGGTACTGGCGGGAGGTGTTTCGGTTGCCGACGATGGACCACCGCGCGCTGGCCCGCCAGCTTCATGAATCGATCGGCGGCCAGCAGCATCTGGCTGCGGCGCTGGCGGCCGGTCGGGGAGCGGTGCTGGCGCTGCCGCACAGCGGGAACTGGGATATGGCCGGGGTGTGGCTGGCGCAGACCCACGGCACCTTCACCACCGTCGCCGAGCGGCTCAAACCCGAGTCGCTGTACCGGCGGTTCATCGACTACCGCGAGAGCCTCGGCTTCGAGGTGCTGCCATTGTCCGGCGGCCAGCGCCCGCCGTTCGAACTGCTCTGCGAACGGCTGGCCGACAACGGGGTGGTGTGCCTGATGGCCGAGCGCGACCTCACCCGCAGCGGAGTTCAGGTCGATTTCTTCGGTGAGCCCACCCGGATGCCGGCGGGACCGGCCAAGCTCGCCATCGAGACCGGCGCGGCCCTGCTGCCGGTGCACTGCTGGTTTGAGCGCGACGGCTCGGCTGCGCAGATTTACCCCGCGCTTGACTGCACGAGCGCCGACGTCGGCGTCATCACCCAGGCGCTGGCCGACCGGTTCGCGGACAACATCGCTGCCCATCCCGCTGACTGGCACATGTTGCAGCCTCAGTGGTTGGCCGATCTCTCCGACGAGCGTCGCGCCGGTTTGGGGGCGCCCTGATGCGGATCGGCATGGTGTGCCCATACTCGTTCGACGTTCCCGGCGGGGTGCAGTCCCATGTATTGCAACTGGCCGAGGTGATGCGTGCCCGCGGGCACATGGTCAGCGTGCTGGCACCGTCGTCACCGCACGTGAAGTTGCCCGACTACGTGGTCTCCGCGGGAAGAGCGGTGCCGATTCCCTACAACGGCTCGGTGGCCCGACTGCAGTTCAGCCCCGCGGTGCACCGCAGAGTCAGGCGCTGGCTGACCGACGGCAACTTCGACGTGCTGCACTTGCATGAACCCAACGCGCCCAGCCTGTCGATGTGGGCGCTGCGAGTCGCCGAGGGTCCGATCGTCGCGACGTTTCACACCTCGACCACCAAGTCGCTGACACTGTCGGTGTTCCAAGGGGTGCTGCGGCCTTGGCACGAAAAGATTGTCGGGCGCATCGCGGTGTCGGATCTGGCGCGGCGCTGGCAGATGGAAGCACTCGGCTCTGACGCGGTGGAGATTCCCAACGGTGTCGACGTGGCGTCCTTCGCGTCAGCGCCGCGGCTGGACGGGTATCCGCGGACCGGCAAGACCGTGCTGTTTTTGGGCCGCTACGACGAGCCCCGCAAGGGCATGAGCGTGCTGCTCGGGGCACTGCCCATGCTGGTGCAACAGTTCCCGGACGTGCAGCTGCTGATCGTCGGCCGCGGCGACGAAGACGAATTACGCAGCCAGGCAGGCGAATTGATGGGCCACCTGCGTTTCCTGGGCCAAGTCGACGATGCCGGCAAGGCGTCGGCGTTGCGCAGCGTCGACGTCTACTGTGCGCCCCACACCGGCGGCGAGAGCTTCGGCATCGTGTTGGTCGAAGCGTTGGCCGCCGGCACCGCGGTGGTGGCCAGCGACCTACACGCGTTCCGGCGGGTGCTGCGCGACGGCCAGGCCGGCTGCCTGGTGCCCGTCGACGACCCGGCCGCGCTGGCCGCCGCGCTGGCCGAGGTGTTGCGAAACGACGTCTTGCGGGAACGCTACGTCGCCGCCGGCGCCGAGGCGGTACGCCGGTACGACTGGTCTGTGGTGGCCAACCAGATCATGCGGGTCTACGAGACGGTCGCCGGTTCGGGCACAAAGGTGCAGGTGGCTAGCTGATGGTCTGGCTCGCCGTGGCGATCGCCGTGCTGGTCGCGGTAGTGGTGCTGTTCGCGGCGTGGGTGTATCAGACGGCCAACCGGCTCGACCGCTTGCATGTGCGCTATGACCTGTCCTGGCAGGCGCTGGACGCGGCGTTGGCCCGCCGCGCGGTGGTGGGCCGCGCGGTCGCTGTCGACGCCTATGGCGGTGCGGCCGAAGGCAAGCGGTTGGCCGCGCTGGCCGATGCGGCCGAACGGGCGCCGCGGCACGCGCGCGAGGCGTGCGAAAACGAGCTCTCGGCCGCGCTGACCATGGTGGACCCGGCGACGCTGCCGTCGGCCCTGGTCGCTGAGCTCGCCGACGCAGAGGCGCGGGTGCTGTTGGCCCGCCGCTTCCACAACGACGCGGTCCGGGACACGTTGGCGTTACGGGAGCGGCCCATGGTCCGGCTGTTGCGGCTGGGTGGGACCGCGCCACTGCCAACGTATTTCGAGATCGCCGAGCGCTCCCATCCCATCGGTCATGCCGCCTACGGCGCGGCCAGTCAGCGCACCTCGGCGCGGGTGGTCTTGCTCGACGAGGACGGCGCCGTGCTGCTGTTGTGCGGCTCAGATCCGGCGATCACCGACGGCAGCGCGCCGCGGTGGTGGTTCACCGTCGGCGGCCAGGTGCGTCCCGGCGAGCCGTTGGCGCAGGCCGCCGCCCGGGAACTTGCCGAGGAGACCGGGCTGCAGGCAGACCCCGCCGACATGATCGGGCCGATCTGGCGGCGCGCCGCGGTGTTCGACTTCAACGGCTCGGTGATCGACAGCCAGGAGTTCTTCTTCGTCTACCGCACCCGCCGTTTCGAGCCCGCCATCGCCGGCCGGACCGCGCTAGAACGCCGCTACATCCACGGTGCGCGCTGGTGTACCGCCGCCGACATCGCCGAGCTGACCGCCGCCGGGGAAACCGTCTACCCACTGCAACTGTCCGAGCTGCTCGCCGACGCCAACGCGCTGGCCGACCGTCGGGCACCGCGACCGCAGCCCCAGCTGCAGTCCATCCGCTGACGGGTTTCCGGTTGAGCCTAGGCCCGCCACTAGACTGGCTTAGTAACCAGCTAAAAGGAGATCAGCAGTGAGTACCGCCGGTTCGTCGAACGGCCGCGGGCAGACCGGTACGGCGCGGGTCAAGCGCGGTATGGCCGAGATGCTCAAGGGCGGCGTCATCATGGACGTCGTCACCCCCGAGCACGCCCGCATCGCCGAAGGCGCCGGCGCCGTGGCGGTGATGGCGCTGGAACGGGTTCCCGCCGACATCCGTGCCCAAGGCGGCGTGTCGCGGATGAGCGACCCCGACATGATCGAAAGCATCATGTCTGCGGTCACCATCCCGGTGATGGCCAAGGCTCGCATCGGCCACTTCGTCGAGGCCCAAATCCTGCAGAGCCTCGGCGTCGACTACATCGACGAGTCCGAGGTGCTCACCCCGGCCGACTACACCCACCACATCGACAAGTGGAAGTTCACCGTCCCGTTCGTGTGCGGTGCGACCAACCTCGGCGAGGCGCTTCGACGGATCACCGAGGGCGCGGCGATGATCCGCTCCAAAGGCGAAGCCGGCACCGGTGACGTCTCCAACGCGACCACGCACATGCGCGCCATCACCGGAGAGATTCGGCGGCTGGGCTCGCTGTCCGACGACGAGTTGTACACCGCCGCAAAGGAATTGCAAGCCCCCTATGAACTCGTCGTCGAGGTGGCGCGCGCAGGCAAACTGCCTGTCACGCTGTTCACCGCCGGCGGTATCGCCACCCCCGCCGACGCGGCGATGATGATGCAGCTCGGCGCCGAAGGGGTGTTCGTGGGTTCGGGCATCTTCAAATCCGGCGATCCCGCCCGGCGCGCCGCAGCCATCGTCAAGGCCACCACCTTCTACGACGATCCCGATGTGCTGGCCCGGGTGTCGCGGGGGCTCGGCGAGCCGATGGTCGGCATCAACGTGGAGGAGATCGCCGCGTCGCATCGCCTGGCCGACCGCGGCTGGTAAGAACGTTTCGTGTCGATCGAGCAGATCCTTGATCTCGAGCAACTCGAGGTCAACATCTACCGCGGCAGCGTGTTCAGCCCTGAATCGGGCAACTGGCAGCGCACTTTCGGCGGGCACGTCGCCGGCCAGTCACTGGTGTCGGCGGTCCGCACCGTCGACCCTCGCTACCTGGTGCACTCCTTGCACGGTTACTTTCTGCGACCCGGAGATGCCAAGGCGCACACTGTTTTTCTCGTCGAACGCATCCGCGACGGCGGCTCGTTTTGCACCAGGCGGGTCAACGCCATCCAGCACGGGGAAACCATCTTCTCCATGTCTGCGTCATTTCAGACCGATCAGAGCGGTATCGAGCATCAGGACGTGATGCCGTCGGCGCCGCCGCCGGACGATCTGCCCGGCCTGCGGTCGATGAAAGTGTTCGACGACGCCGGCTTTCGCCAGTTCGACGAGTGGGACGTGCGGATCGTGCCGCAGACCAAGCTGGAACGCCTGCCCGGGCTGGCCTCCCAGCAGCAGGTGTGGTTTCGGCACCGCGACCCGCTGCCCGACGACCCGGTGCTGCACATCTGCGCGCTGGCCTACATGAGCGACCTCACCCTGCTCGGCTCGGCGCAGGTGATCCACCTCGAGGAACGGGCGCATTTGCAGGTGGCCTCGCTGGACCACGCGATGTGGTTCATGCGGGCGTTCCGGGCCGACGAATGGCTGCTCTACGACCAGTCCTCGCCGTCGGCGTGCGGCGGGCGGTCGCTGACTCAGGGCAAGATCTTCACCCAGTACGGTGAGATGGTCGCGGCGGTGATGCAGGAGGGCCTTACCCGCTACAAGCGCGACTTCCGGCCGACGTGAGCACGCCGCGCGTCGGGGTGTTGGCGCTCCAAGGCGATACTCGGGAACACCTTGCGGCGCTGCGTGAGGCCGGCGCCGACGCGCTCCCGGTGCGCCGCCGCGGCGAACTGGAGGCGTTGGACGGGCTGGTTATTCCCGGTGGGGAATCCACCACGATGAGCCACCTGCTGCGCGACCTCGATCTGCTCGAACCGCTGCGGGCCAGGCTCGCCGACGGCTTACCGGCTTACGGGGCCTGCGCGGGAATGATCCTGCTGGCCAGCGAAATCCTCGACGCGGGGGCTAACGGCCGCGAGGCGGTTCCGCTGCATGCCATCGATATGACCGTGCGTCGCAACGCTTTTGGCCGCCAGGTCGACTCGTTCGAAGGCGATGTCGCGTTCGCGGGTCTCGACGGTCCGGTGCACGCGGTGTTCATCCGCGCGCCGTGGGTGGAGCGGGCCGGCGCCCAGGTTCAGGTGCTGGCGGAGGCCGCCGGCCATGTTGTCGCGGTGCGGCAAGGTCCGATGCTGGCCACCGCGTTTCACCCGGAGATGACCGGCGATCGACGCATCCACCGAATGTTCGTCGACATCGTCAAGGGGGATGGCTGAGCGCGAGCAGTCGCAAAAGCACCCCTTTCGGCACCAAAGCGGGAGCGTTTGCGTGTGCTCGCGCGAGTTAGGGAGGCGTCAGCCGTCCACGTAGACTCGTCTGGCGAACTTTCGGAGCAAAAGAAGAGGTAGTAGCGGATGAGCGGCCACTCCAAATGGGCCACCACCAAGCACAAGAAGGCCATCGTCGACGCGCGCCGCGGGAAGAACTTCGCCCGGCTGATCAAGAACATCGAGGTCGCGGCCCGTGTCGGTGGCGGTGATCCGGCCGGTAACCCGACGTTGTACGACGCGATCCAGAAGGCGAAGAAGAGCTCGGTGCCCAACGACAACATCGAGCGGGCCCGCAAACGTGGCGCCGGCGAGGAGGCCGGCGGCGCCGATTACCAAACCATCACCTACGAGGGCTACGGCCCCAACGGGGTGGCGGTGCTCATCGAGTGCCTGACCGACAACCGCAACCGCGCCGCCAGTGAGGTGCGGGTCGCGATGACCCGCAACGGCGGCACCATGGCCGACCCCGGCTCGGTGGCATACCTGTTCTCCCGCAAAGGTGTTGTCACGCTGGAAAAGGACGGTTTGACAGAGGACGACGTGCTGGCAGCAGTGCTGGACGCCGGCGCGGAGGACGTCAACGACCTTGGCGACAGCTTCGAGATCATCTCCGAGCCGAGTGACCTGGTGGCGGTGCGGACCGCGCTGCAGCAGGCCGGCATCGACTACGACTCCGCGGAAGCCGGGTTCCAGCCGTCGGTGACGGTTCCCCTCGATGCCGAGGGCGCGCGCAGGGTGATGAAACTGGTCGACGCGCTGGAAGACAGCGACGACGTGCAGAACGTCTACACCAACGCCGACATCCCCGACGAGATTCTGGCCCAGATCGAGGAGTAGCCGGTCGGCGCGCTGTGTCGCTGCCCGAGGATGTCGGCTCTGCCCGCTAGTGTTGTCGAACAGCCGTTCGGCGTCGAGGGAGCATGCGGTGCGCGTAATGGGAGTCGACCCCGGGTTGACCCGTTGCGGTCTGTCGGTCGTAGAGGGCGGGCTGGGCAAACAAGTGATCGCCCTGGACGTCGACGTCGTGCGCACACCCGCCGACGAGCCGCTGCCGCGGCGGCTACTCACCATCAGCGACACGGTCGAGCACTGGCTGGACACTCATCACCCTGACGTCATTGCGATCGAGCGGGTGTTCTCCCAACAGAACGTGTCGACGGTGATGGGCACCGCGCAGGCCGGCGGGGTGATCGCGTTGGCGGCGGCCAAACGCGGGATCGACGTGCATTTCCACACGCCCAGCGAAGTCAAGGCCGCGGTCACCGGCAACGGCGGCGCGGGTAAGGATCAGGTCGCCACGATGGTCACGAAAATTCTTGCGCTGCAAGCTAAACCGACACCGCCGGACGCCGCCGACGCACTGGCGCTGGCGATCTGTCATTGCTGGCGCGCGCCGATGATCGCCCGGATGGCAGCGGCCGAGGCCAAGGCGGCCGAGCAGCGCAAGAAGTTCGCCGGGAAAGTGAAGGCCGCGCGATGATCGCGTCGGTGCGCGGTGAGGTGCTCGAGGTGGCGCTCGACCACGCGGTGATCGAGGCGGCGGGGGTCGGCTACCGGGTCAACGCGACGCCGTCGACGCTGGCGACGCTGCGGCGCGGGAGCGAAGCCCGGCTGATCACCGCGATGATCGTGCGCGAGGATTCGATGACGCTCTACGGCTTTCCCGACATCGAGACCCGCGACTTGTTCTTGACGTTGTTGGGGGTCTCCGGGGTGGGGCCGAAG
>NZ_CAXUCH010000031.1:18817-28757 GCF_964249325.1 uncultured Mycobacterium sp.
AGATCGCGCTGGCCACGCTGGCGGTTTACGACGCCGCGGCGCTGCGGCAGGCTCTGGCCGACGGCGACGTCACCGCGTTGACCCGGGTGCCGGGCATCGGCAAGCGCGGCGCCGAGCGAATGGTGCTCGAGCTGCGCGACAAGATCGGAGGAGTCGCGGCACCGAGCTCGTCGGTCAACGGTCATGGGGTCCGCGGGCCCGTGGTCGAGGCGCTGGTGGGGCTCGGGTTCGCGGTCAAGCAAGCGGAGGAAGCCACCGACGCGGTGCTGGCCACCGACGGCGGCGCCACCACGGCCAGCGCGCTGCGCGCCGCCTTGTCGTCGTTGGGGAAGACCACATGAGCCGGTTCAGCGAGTTTTGCGACGAACCGGGCGAACGAGACGTGGCGCCGACGCTGACCGTCGGTGAGGGCGACGTCGACGCCAGTCTGCGGCCGCGTTCGCTGCGGGAGTTCATCGGCCAGCCGCGGGTGTGCGAACAGCTGCAGCTGGTCATCGAGGGCGCCAAGAACCGCGGCGGCACTCCGGACCATATCCTGCTGTCCGGGCCGCCCGGGCTGGGCAAGACGTCGCTGGCGATGATCATCGCCGCAGAGCTCGGGTCGTCGCTGCGGGTGACGTCGGGGCCGGCGCTGGAACGGGCCGGTGACCTGGCGGCAATGCTGTCCAACCTCGTGGAACACGACGTGCTGTTCATCGACGAGATCCACCGCATCGCCCGGCCAGCCGAGGAGATGCTGTATTTGGCGATGGAGGATTTCCGGGTTGACGTCGTCGTCGGCAAAGGCCCTGGTGCACCGTCGATTCCGTTGGAAGTGGCACCGTTCACCCTGGTCGGTGCCACTACCCGGTCCGGCGCGCTGACCGGCCCGCTGCGTGACCGCTTCGGCTTCACCGCCCACATGGATTTCTACGAACCCGCCGAGCTTGAACAGGTGCTGGCGCGTTCGGCCGGGATCCTGGGCATCGAGCTCGGCGCCGACGCCGCCGCGGAGATTGCCCGCCGATCGCGGGGCACTCCGCGGATCGCCAACCGGCTGCTGCGCCGCGTGCGTGACTACGCCGAGGTGCGCGCCGACGGGGTGATCACCCGCGACGTCGCCAAATCGGCGCTGGAGGTCTATGACGTCGACGAACTCGGTCTGGACCGGCTGGACCGCGCGGTGTTGTCGGCGCTGACCCGGAGCTTCGGCGGCGGCCCGGTTGGCGTGTCGACGCTGGCGGTCGCGGTCGGGGAGGAGGCAGCGACGGTTGAGGAGGTGTGCGAGCCGTTTCTGGTGCGGGCCGGCATGATCGCGCGCACCCCGCGGGGCCGGGTCGCCACCCCATTGGCCTGGACTCATCTCGGGATGACGCCGCCGGTGGGAGTCTCGGGTCTCGGGCAGCCCGGCCTCTTTGACTAGCGCGCTCGTCAGCCGGTTACACCGCCACCGATGCGGGTACCCAGCCAGGTACTGAACGCCGGTACAGCCGGTGTCCACTGGTTGAGGAGACATGATGAGAGGCTCACGCAGGGCAGTAGACGGTTACAACGGTCTGCACATGCCACGCAGCCGCGGTGCGGTCATGGGATTGCTCCTGGTCCTCCTGGGCGCATGGGGCGCATTGATTCCGTTCGTCGGGCCGTATTTCGATTGGGCCTACACGCGAGACAAGGCGTGGGCATGGACCGCGGCGCGCGGCTGGCTGGAAGTGTTCCCAGGAGTCACCACCGTCGTTGGCGGACTGTTGCTGATCGGTTCAAGAAACCGTGCCACCGCGATGTTCGGGGGCTGGCTTGCGGTCTTCGCCGGAGCCTGGTTCGTGATCGGCGCCACCTTCGCCTCGGTATTGCGGATCGGCGACATCGGCCATCCGGTGGCCGCCACCGACCTCAAGCGAGCGCTGCTGGAGATCACCTACTTCTCCGGGCTCGGTGCGCTGATCATCTTCCTGGGCGGAGCGGCGTTGGCCCGCCTGTCGGTCCGACTGGCCCGTGACGTCGAACCGGCGGCCGCTGCCGCGACCGACGTGCCGACAGCCGAACCGGCGCCGGAATACTCAGCCGCTCCCGAAGTCTCGCCGGACGCGATGACCCAGGTGCGCGGCGAGCAGTACGCGGCGCCTGCCGAAGAGCCGCGGGAGAGCAAGGGCAGCTTCTTCCGCCGTCGACGCCACGTCGGCGCTGACCGCTAACCCAGCGCCAACAGACGCGAAAGCCCCCATTTCAGCGAGGAAATAGGGGCTTTCGCGCGTCTTGTCGTCAGAGCAAACCGAGCAACTCCAGATCGGTGATGTACTTGACGATGACCTCCCGCGTCACGTGCGGAATGTCTTTGTCCGGACCGATTTTCGCCTCTTGCACCGCGGCCTGGAACCGGTCGGTCGGGGCCATCGATCCGCGGATCGGCTTTTCCGGCTTCTGGTAGTTGTGCAGCAGCGGCAGCAGCGAGTACTGGCGCTGCCGCTCTGGCAGGGCACGTATCGCGGTCTCGAACCGCTGCAGCCAATCGGCGTAGTCATCGATGCGCCGGATCGAGTAGCCGGCCTCGACCAGCCAGTCGACGTACTCGTCGAGCCCGATGCCGTCGTCGTGCGGGTTCATCACGTGATAGGTCTGGTAGCCCTCGACGTTCTGAGCCCCCAGCGTGGAGATCGCCTCGGCGATGAACTCGACGGGCAACCCGTCGTAGTGGGCGCGCTGCGGGTTGCCGTCCGCGTCCAGCTCGTAGAACGAGCGGGGCGCGATCCCCGTGGTCACCAGGCTGAGCATCAGCCGGGTGAACATGTCCGGCAGGTTGAGCTGGCCCGCATACGTGGTGTCGGCAAGGATCATGTCGCAGCGGAACACCGCGACCGGCAGACTACAGAGGTCGTTGGCCTCGCGCAGCAGCACCTCGCCGGCCCACTTGCTGTTGCCGTAGCCGTTGGCGTAGCCGTCGCTGATCTTGCGGGTCGCGCTGATCACCCGGATGTCGGCGTCCTCGGTGAACGTGCCCGGTTGGATCTGGTCGCCCACCCCGATCGTCGACACGTAGGTGTACGGCTTGATCTTCGTGGTCAGCGCCAGCCGGATCAGCTCGGCGGTGCCCAACGCGTTGGGGCCGAATAGCTCGCTGTAGGGCAGCACGTGGTTGACCAGCGCGGCGGGGTCGACGATCAGGTCGACGGTCTCGGCCAGCCGCTGCCAGGTCTGCCGAGCCAGACCGAGATCGGGTTCACCCTTGTCGCCCGCGATGACCTCGAGGTGATCGGCGGCCAGCTCGCGATAGTGGGCCAGCAGTTTCGGGTCGCCGCTGTCGAACGTCTTGTCCAGCCGTTCCCGGGCTTCGTCATCAGACTTGGCTCGCACCAGCGCGATCACCTTGCCGTCGACGAGGTTCATGCGCTCCAGCCACTCCAGCCCCAGGTAGCGGCCGAGGAAGCCGGTCGCGCCGGTCAACAGCACCGTGCGCACCTCGGCGCTCGGGCCGGGCAGGGTAGGGGCGTCGGCCAACGTCTTGGCGTCGATGAACTTGTCCAGCGTCAGATCACGTGCGTGCACCTCGACCGTGCCGCGGCCGTGCGCCGAGGCAAACGTCGGCCGCTTGGAGCCGTGCAGCTCGGCCTGGATGTAGTCGGCGATGGACGCCAGGTCGCTGGCGGGGCTGACGACCACGCCCACCGGCACGTCGATGTCGTAGATCTCGCGCAGGAAGTTGCCGAATGTCAACGCCGACAACGAGTCTCCGCCCAGGTCGGTGAAGTGGGCATCGGGCTGCAATTCGCTGGTCGGGGCGCTCAGCAGCGCACCGGCGGCCCGGGTGACGGTTTCCAGCACCGGCCGCTGCGCGCCGCTGCTGCGCAGCTCGCTCAACTCGTCGGCCTGGCTTTGGGCCAGTTCGGCGTAGAGCTGTTCCAGCCGCTCGCCGTAGCGCTCTTTGAGCTTGGGCCAGGCCAGCTTGCGGATCCCAGTGAGCAGCCCGTTCTCCAGGGTGAACCGCTCGGTCTCGATGAGAAAGTCGCGCGGCACCTCATAGGACTGCAGACCCGCCTCCCTGGCAACCTGCTGTAACGACTCGGCGATCCGTGGCTTCAGGTCGTCGAGGTCGAAGCGCGCCAGGGCCTCCTCGGTCGGCACGATGACCGCCAGCAGGTAGGGGTGTGCGCTGTTGCCGTAGATGTAGATCTGGCGCACCAGCGGGCTGTTGTTGAACACCGCCTCGAGCTTCGCGACGGTCACGAACTCGCCCTGCGCCATCTTCAAGACGTTGTTGCGGCGGTCCACATACACCAGCTGGTCCGGGCCGATCTCGGCAACCACGTCGCCGGTGCGGTAGTAGCCGTCCGCGTCGAAGACGCCGGCCGTGATCTCCGGGCGCTTGTAGTAGCCAGGGAACATGTTCTCGGTCTTGAGCAGCAGTTCGCCGCGCGGATACGGCCGGTCGGTGTGGAAATAGCCCAGGTCGGGGACGTCGACCAGCTTGTAGTCGACCACCGGCGGACGTTGCACGACGCCGTCGAACAAGACCATCCCGGCCTCGGTCGACCAGTAGCCGTCCAGCAGAGGCATCTGTAGAAGGGAATCCCCCCACGCCCGCAGCTCCGTTGAAGTCGGCGCAGAGCCCGTCATGGCAAAGATGAACCGCCCGCCCAGCAGATTGTTGCGCACGTCGTCCATCACCTGAGCTTCGGCGGTGGCGCGGTCGATGCCCTCGGACGTCAGCCGGTCCACCCGGGTCAGGAATTCGCCGTACAAGGTGTCCCAAACTCGCGGAACGAAGTTCAGTTCGGTGGGCCGCATTAGCGCGAGGTCTTCGAGCAGCGTGGACAGATCGCTCTTCGCGCCGAAGTAGGCGGTACCACCGTTGCCGAGCGTGCCGTACAGGATGCCGCGTCCCATGACGTGGCTCATCGGCATGAAGTTGAGCGTGATCGACGCCGCAGTCGGCCCGAACCAGTTGCGGCTGGACCGCCGCCACATCTTGGCGACGTTGCCTTGCGGATAGATCGCCCCCTTGGGTGCGCCCGTGCTGCCGGAGGTGTAGATCAGCAGCGCCAACGAGTCGTCATCGATAGCGGCGGCCAGCGCCACCGGCAACGCCTCTCCGCGCTGCAACACATCGCCCAGCGCCTCCACGACCACTGGAGTATCGGCCAAACCGGCGCGGGCGGCGTCCAATGCCTCGCGGTGGTCGTCAACCTCCGGGCGGTAGTCGAACACCACCAGCCGCGCCGGCAGATGGCCGGAGCGGATCAATTCGGCGGCGTCGGACACGTAGTCGACGCTGGCCGCGATCACGCTCGGCTCGGTCTCGGCGACAATCGGCCGCAGCTGCGCGAGCGCCGCACTGGTCTGCAGCGGCACCGACACCGCGCCGATGCTGCCCAGGGCCACGTCGATGGTGGAGTAGTCGACGCTGGTGAAACCCAAAACAGCGACGCGGTCACCCGGGGCGACGCCGTCGACCGCCCACGCATTGCTCAGCGCACGGACGCGGTCGGCCAGTTCACGGTAGGTGATGGTGTCGAAGCGGGGGAGCAGTTGTGCCGAGGCGCGGCCGGTCTTCGGGTCGGTGACGAACTCGACGGCACGCTGGCCAAGCGCAGGCCGGTCGGCGTAACCCTGCAGCACGGTTTGGATCACCTGCGGCAGGCGCAGTCCGGGGTGCTCGAGGGCCGCGGCGACCGCCGGGTCAGGACGTGCGGCGGCGAACTGCAGATCGTCGGCGGTCAACTCGGCGATGCGGCGCTCTAGCTGCTCTTCACGGATGTCAATCGACATAACACGACCTCGGAACCAAGACTTGAGAAGGTTGACCGCGCCTCGTTGCGCCTAGAGGAAACTACGTTAGCAAAGCTAATTGTATTCCGGAACGGGTGAGGGTGTGAGATGAATTACCGCTAAAGCTTCGCCAGCAGTTCTGCGATGACGTCGAGACCTTCGGTCAGCAGCTCGTCGCTGATGGTCAGCGGCGGCAGCAACCGAACCACGTTGTCGAAAGTGCCGGCGGTCAAGACGATGACACCGGCGGCGTGTGCAGCCGCGGCCAGCGCGCTGGTCAGCTCAGGGTCAGGGTCGGCCGACCCGGGTTTCACCAGCTCGATCGCGATCATGGCGCCGCGGCCACGCATATCGCCGATCCGGTCGTCGTTGCGCTGCAACGCGCGCAGCCGGTCGATCATCAGGTCGCCGAGCTGCCGCGCGCGCTCGACCAGCCCGTCGCTCTCGATCGTCGCGATGCTGGCCAGCGCCGCCGCGCAGCAGACCGGGTTGCCGCCGAAGGTGCCGCCCAGGCCGCCCGGCTGGGCGGTGTCCATGATCCCGGCGCGTCCCGTCACCGCCGAGAGCGGCAACCCACCGGCGATCCCTTTAGCGGTGCAGATCAAGTCGGGCTGGATGCCTTCATGCTCGCAGGCGAACATTGCGCCGGTCCGCGCGAAGCCCGTCTGGATTTCGTCGGCGATGAAGACCACGTCGTTCTGCCGGCACCACTCCAGCAGGGTGGGCAGGAACCCGGGCGCGGGGACGATGAAGCCGCCTTCGCCCTGGATCGGTTCGATGAGCACCGCGGCGACGTTGTCGACGCCGACTTGCTGGTCGATGACGCGAATGGCGCGCCGGGCGGCCAGCTCGCCGTCGGTGGCCAGCTTCTCGTCGAGCAAGCGGTCGCGAAACGGGTAGGAAAGCGGCGCCCGGTAGATCTCCGGCGCGAACGGCCCGAAGCCGCTTTTGTACGGCATCGATTTGGCCGTCAGCGCCATCGCCAGGTTCGTGCGGCCGTGATAGGCGTGGTCGAACGCCACCACAGCCGGTTTGCGGGTGTGACAGCGGGCGATCTTGATGGCGTTTTCCACCGCCTCGGCGCCGGAGTTGAACAGCACCGAGCGTTTGTCACCCGAGCCGGGCGTCAGCCGGTTGAGTTGCTCGGCGAGCGCGATGTAGTTCTCGTACGGGGTCACCATGAAGCACGTGTGGGTGAACTCGGCGACTTGGGCGCGGACGGCGTCGACGACACGCGGGGCTGCGTTGCCGATCGTCGTGACCGCAATGCCGGAGCCCAGGTCGATCAACCGGTTGCCGTCGACGTCCTCGACGATGCCGCCGCCGGCGCGCACGGCGTACACCGGCATGGTGCTTCGCACGCCGCTTGCCACCGCTGCGGCGCGCCGCTTGGTCAGTTCCAGCGAGGCCGGGCCCGGGATTTCGGTGACGAGGTGGCGACTCTGGTCGAGAGCGGGCACGTCGGTCTCCTCACGGGCAGTCCGGGTCGCGTGGTGCTTCGAGCCTATCGGTGCGAGCTGCCGCTGGTTCTGCAGCGAGTCCGCGTGCTGCGGCTCCCGGGTGTGGCCGGCCCGATCGGGGTGGCGCTGCAGGCCGCTGGAATAGCGCTACGAGGGTGGTCGATGCACACGCTCGGGGCCTTCTCTACGCGGACGCTTCGCACCGAAGACGACCCACATGTCGTCGACTCGGGCGCCTACCCCTTTATCCGGCACCCGGGATACACGGGCTCTTTGTTGACATGGGCAGGGCTCGGTCTCGCTTCACGCAGCATTCCGGTCATCGTTGCGGTGGCTGCGTTGCTGGGTCGCGCCTACCAGCGCCGCATCGGCGCGGAGGAGCAACTGCTCCGACAAGAGTTGCCCGGCTATGCCGAGTACTGCCGCAGCACCAAGAGGCTTATCCCATTCGTTTGGTGACCGAGAACCGCATCAGCCGGCGGCCGCCGTTCCGACCGGCGGACCGTCGATTGAGTCGACGGTGGCGAACGCGGTGAGCGGCGCCCGGTTGAGCCGACGCAGTTGACGGACCGGATAACCGAGCGCGATGACCGCCGCCAGCGCGAGCGGGTCGCCGGCTCCTAGCAACGCTTTCACCTCGTCTTCAGCCCGAATCAGGAGGGTGATGCTCACGCCGCCCAGACCCTCGTCGCGGGCGGCCAGCAGGATGCTCCAAGTGAACGGGTAGAGCGAGGCGGCGCCGGCAAACGAATACCCGGTCCGCGTCGCCACGCTTGCGCGTTTCCGCCGCTTGGCGCGAACCGTGCGGTGTCCAGGACGCGGGCCAGCACGGCGTCGTCGACGGCTTGGTCACGGAAGGTGCGGATGGCGCCGGTGGTTCGCAGCGCCTCGGTGAGCTCCATCGGGTTACCGACCCAACAGCGAGTCGACGTTGGCGTGGAAAAGGCCGGGCATCGCCGGCTCCTCGCAGCCCATCCGCCGGTAGTCGTCCAGCGGCGTCGCGGTGCCCTCGGAGTGCGGATAGTCGCTGCAGAACATGAAGACGTCGCCGGTCTTGTCGGTGAGCTGCTTAGGGTCCTCGTAGGAGAACGACGACACCCGCACGTGGTCGAGGAAGTACTCGCTGGGTCGCCGCGACAGGGTCGCCACCGGCTTGCCATTGAGCCGCGTGGTGAAATCTGCTGCGCCGTCCAGCATCAGCAGAAACGACGGCACCCACGCGGAGCTGAGCTCCACGACGCCGAAGCGCAGCCCGGGATGGCGGTCGAACACGCCGTGCAAAATCAGATCGGTCAACGCGAGTGCCGGAGGCACCCACAAGAACACCGCCTCGGTGGCAGTGGCCAAGTCGTCGGTCGGGTCCTCCGGATACCAGCAATCGTCGAACACCCGCACCTGGTCGGCGACGTGGAACACCGGAGTGACGCCGCGGTCGACGAACGCGGACCACATCCGGTCGTGGTCGGGGTGCGACAGCGCTCGGCCGTCCACCGGCCCGGCGCCGATCATCGCCAGCCGGACACCGGCGGCGGCCAGCGCAGCCAGCTCGGCCTCCAGCCAGTCCGGGTCGCGCAGCGTCAGATGGGCCACCGGATGAAGGCGCCCGCGACCCTCGGCCTCCACCACCGCACACCAGCGGTTCCATGCCGTCATGTTCGCGGTCAGCGCGGGAAGCGACGACGAGAGCCGCCGCTCCCACAACAGGCCGAAATTGGGGAAAAGGACCGCCTCGTCGAGACCGACGTCGTCAAGCCAGTCGATGCGAGCTCCCGGCAGCCAGTAAGACTCGGGCAACGCCTCGTCGTAGCGGTAGGACGCCGGCTCGCCGGCCCGTTGCCGGTTGCGGTGCTCGCCGCAGGAGGCGGTGTTGCCGGGAAGATGGACGTCGGCCAGAGCAAGGGGAGCGCCGCGCCAGCTCAGCCAGGTGTAGCCGAGCTCGTCGTCGACCAGGCTCAGCGCCTCCTCCCGGGCGGCCGGATCCATATGGTCGGCCCATAGTGAACGGCTCTCGTACAGGTGCTGGTCGGAGTCGACGATGCGGGTCATATCGCCCGTTGTCTCACTGTCGCACCGCCACGTCAAGGCCGTCAGTGCGCCGCCGAGTCGGTAACGCAGGCGTGCAATGGCACACTGGGGACTTACCAAGCCGGGGAGCTGTTCATCTCCGACGCCCTGGCCGTCATCTAATACGAAAGATTGCTGCTGCCATGGACCTGTTCGTCTTCTTGCCGCTGATTATTCTGTTGGCCGGATTCATGTTCTTCGCGTCGCGGCGTCAGAAGCGTGCGATGCAAGCCACCATCGACCTGCACGAGGCGCTGCGCATCGGCGACCGCGTGCACACCACATCCGGTTTGCAAGCGACCATTACCGGAATCACCGACGACACTGTGGACCTCGAGATCGCGCCGGGGGTGGTGACGACCTGGATGAAGCTGGCCATTCGGGACCGTATCGAACCGGAAGCACCCGATAGCGAGGCTGCCGGCGCCGAGGAGGCCCGCGAGTTGACCCGCGACCAGGATGTCGTCGAGCAGGACACGCCCGACCGGGAGCGACTGACCAACGACTGAGGTCTGCCCACCGGCACGTAACCTTTGCGGGGTGCAGTGACCACCGCGGGAGCGGATCGCGCGAGAGTGTGAGGAGAAAACGTGGCATCGCCTTCGGCGCCGGTGCACCCTGCCCGCTATCTGTCGGTATTCCTCGTGCTGCTCGTCGGCGTCTATCTGCTGGTG
>NZ_CAXUCH010000031.1:28767-29145 GCF_964249325.1 uncultured Mycobacterium sp.
GGTGGTCCTGACGGGGAACAAGCGGGCCGAACCGAAACTCGGCATCGACCTGCAAGGCGGCACCCGGGTCACGCTGACAGCGCGGACCCCGGACGGGTCGCGCCCGACCCGCCAGGCGTTGTCGCAGGCGCAGCAGATCATCGGTGCCCGCGTCAACGGCCTGGGTGTCTCTGGTTCCGAAGTCATCGTCGATGGCGACAACCTGGTCATCACGGTGCCGGGGAATAACGGCAACGAGGCCCGCAACCTCGGGCAGACCGCGCGACTTTTCATCCGGCCGGTGATCAACGCGATCCCGGCGGAGACCGCACCGCCGCCCGATCAGCAGCCGCTGCCCGGCCCGGCGTCGCCGGGTACTGCGCCCGGTCAGCCAGGTGA
>NZ_CAXUCH010000032.1:0-28646 GCF_964249325.1 uncultured Mycobacterium sp.
CTGCTGTTGTGGCTGGCACAACTGCACGGCGGCAACGGGCTGCGCACCATCATCGGCGACTACAGCCGCAAGGACTCCACTCGCTTCTGGCTCAACAGCCTGCTGGCGGTGTCGATGGTATTCACCCTGGTGCTGGGCACCTATGTCTTGCTGACCTTCGACCCGACCGTCTCATGATCCACCAGCATCGTTACGACGTGGTGATCGTCGGCGCCGGTGGCGCCGGCATGCGGGCCGCGGTCGAGGCCGCACCCCGCGTGCGCACCGCCGTGCTGACCAAGCTGTACCCCACCCGCAGCCACACCGGCGCCGCCCAGGGCGGGATGTGCGCGGCGCTGGCCAATGTCGAAGAAGATAACTGGGAATGGCACACCTTCGACACCGTCAAGGGCGGCGACTACCTGTGCGACCAAGACGCTGTGGAGATCATGTGCCGCGAGGCCATCGACGCGGTGCTCGACCTCGAGAAGATGGGGATGCCGTTCAACCGCACCCCCGAGGGCCGCATCGACCAGCGCCGCTTCGGCGGGCACACCCGTGACCACGGCAAGGCCCCGGTGCGCCGGTCCTGTTATGCGGCCGACCGCACCGGCCACATGATTCTGCAGACGCTGTACCAGAACTGCGTCAAGCACGATGTGCAGTTCTTCAACGAGTTCTATGTTCTCGACCTGGCGCTGACCCAGACGCGCGGCGGCCCCGTGGCCACCGGGGTGATCGCCTACGAACTGGCCACCGGCGACATCCACGTCTTCCACGCCAAGGCCGTCGTGATCGCAACCGGCGGGTCGGGCCGGATCTACAAGACCACCTCCAATGCGCATACCTTGACTGGCGACGGCATCGGGATTGTGTTTCGCAAGGGACTTCCGTTGGAGGACATGGAGTTTCACCAGTTCCATCCGACCGGCTTGGCCGGGCTGGGGATTCTGATCTCCGAAGCCGTTCGCGGCGAGGGTGGCCGGCTGCTCAACGGCGAGGGCGAGCGGTTCATGGAGCGCTACGCGCCGACGATCGTCGATTTGGCGCCGCGCGACATCGTGGCCCGCTCAATGGTGCGTGAAGTACTCGAGGGCCGCGGCGCCGGCCCGCACAAGGACTACGTCTACATCGACGTGCGCCACCTCGGCGCCGACGTACTGGCAGCCAAGCTGCCCGACATCACCGAATTCGCGCGCACCTATCTGGGGGTGGACCCGGTCAACGAGCTGGTGCCGGTCTACCCGACGTGCCACTACCTGATGGGCGGCATCCCTACGACGGTTACCGGGCAGGTGCTGCGGGACAACACCACAACGGTGCCGGGCCTGTATGCCGCGGGTGAATGCGCATGCGTGTCGGTGCACGGCGCCAACCGGCTGGGCACCAATTCGCTGTTGGATATCAACGTCTTTGGCCGCCGCGCCGGGATCGCCGCGGCCAATTACGCACGGGGTCACGACTTTGTCGAGTTGCCGCCGCAGCCGGAGGCGATGGTGGTCGGCTGGGTCGCCAACATCCTCTCCGAGCACGGCAACGAACGCGTGGCCGACATCCGCGGCGCCCTGCAGCAGACGATGGACAACAACGCCGCGGTATTCCGCACGGAGGAGACGCTCAAGCAGGCGCTGACCGACATCCATGCTTTGAAGGAGCGCTATTCCCGAATAGCCTTGCACGACAAGGGGAAACGCTTCAACAGTGATCTGCTGGAAGCCATCGAGCTCGGATTCCTGCTGGAACTGGCCGAGGTGACCGTGGTCGGCGCGTTGAACCGCAAGGAATCCCGCGGCGGGCATGCCCGCGAGGACTACCCCGGCCGCGACGACACCAACTACATGCGCCACACCATGGCCTACAAGCAAGGCAGCGATCTGCTGTCTGATATCCGGCTGGATTTCAAGCCCGTGGTGCAGACCCGCTACGAGCCCAAAGAACGGAAGTACTGATGGCTTTGACTGAGACCGGACAATCAGGCGACCCGCCACTGCCGCCGGTCCCCGAGGGCGCGGTGATGGTCATTGTCAAGATCGCCCGCTTCAACCCCGAAAACCCGAACCAGTACGTCGATTCGGGCGGCTGGCAGAGCTTCCGGGTGCCGTGCCTGCCCAGCGACCGGCTGCTGAACCTGCTGATCTACATCAAGAGCTACCTGGACGGCACGCTGACGTTTCGGCGCTCCTGTGCGCACGGGGTATGCGGCTCGGATGCGATGCGAATCAACGGGGTCAACCGGCTGGCCTGCAAGGTGCTGATGCGCGACCTGCTGCCGAAAAAACCGGGCAAGCAGCTGACCATCTCCGTCGAGCCGATCCGCGGGCTGCCGGTAGAAAAGGATCTCGTCGTCGACATGGAGCCGTTCTTCGAGGCCTACCGCGCGGTCAAGCCGTATCTCGTCACCAGCGGTAATCCACCAACGCGGGAACGCATCCAAAGCCAGGCCGACCGCGCCCGCTACGACGACACCACCAAATGCATCCTGTGCGCGGCGTGCACGACCAGCTGCCCGGTGTTTTGGCACGAGGGCAGCTACTTCGGCCCGGCGGCGATCGTCAACGCCCACCGCTTCATCTTCGACAGCCGCGACGAGGCCGCCGCCGAGCGCCTCGACATCCTCAACGACGCCGACGGGGTGTGGCGCTGCCGCACGACGTTCAACTGCACCGAGGCCTGCCCACGCGGCATCGAGGTGACCAAGGCGATCCAGGAGGTCAAGCGCGCGCTGATGTTCGCGCGCTAGCTATGCCGAGCCCGCCGACTATAACAGAGCGGATGCTCTGTTATAGTCGGCGACATGCCGCGCCCACGAGTCCACGACGTCGACCGGATGCTCGATGCCGCCGAATCGCTGGCGGCCGAGGCCGGAACCTCCGCGGTGACAATCCGCTCGGTTGCTGCAGCGGCCGGGGTGTCCAACGGCGCGATCTACCACACGTTCGGCTCCCGGGCCGAGTTGTTGGCCCGCACGTGGCTGCGTGCCGCGCGCCGGTTCCTTGCGACGCAACGGGCTCTGGTCGACGGGTCACTGAGCCCGCGTGACGCCGTGGTGGCCGCGGCGGAGGCGCCGGCCGTTTTCGCCGAGCAGTACCCGCAGTCGTCATCGGTGCTGTTGGCAATGCACCGTGAGGAGCTGATCGGCGAGGGTATTCGCCGCGAAGTGGCGAGCGAAGTGGCTGAAACGCAGGCCGAGCTCGTCGAGTTGATGGTCGGGCTGGCGACCGCCGTATGGGACCGTAAAGACGCCGCGGCGGTGGACGTGATCACCACCTGCATCGTCGACCTTCCGACGAGCATTCTGTTGCAGCGCAACAGGATTCACAGCCCGACTGCCGTCGAGCACCTGCGCGCAGCCGTGCTGGCGGTGCTCAACGTCGGACCATCTCCCGTAAAGCAAAAAAGGAGGCCAGGATGAACCTCGGCTATGACGGCAAGATCGCCGTGCTGGAGCTCGGCGACGACGAAAACCGGTTCTCGCCAGACTTTCTCGAGGAGTTCGAGGCCCACCTCGACGACGTGGTCGGCGGCGCACAAGGCCTCGTCACGACAGCCGGCGGCAAGTTCTACACCAACGGACTCGACCTGGACTGGTTGATGGCGCACGGCGATCAGACGCAGTGGTATGTCAACCGCGTGCAGGGATTGCTCGCCCGTGTGTTGACGCTGCCCGTACCGACTGCGGCGGCATTGCGCGGGCATGCGTTCGGCGCAGGCGCCATGCTGGCACTGGCGCACGACTTTCATGTCATGCGCGCCGACCGCGGCTTCTTTTGCTTCCCCGAAGTCGACATCCGCATCCCGTTCACGCCCGGGATGGCGGCGCTGATTCAGGCCAAGCTCACGCCGCAGGCCGCGGTGGCCTCGATGACGACGGGGCGCCGGTTCGGCGGCACGGACGCCGAGGCGATCGGCATCGTCGACGCCACCGCGCCGGAGGGCGCCGTCACGGCTGCGGCCGTCGAGATGCTCAAGGCGCTCGACGGCAAGGACCAAGGCACCCTGGGGGCAATCAAGAACACGATGTTCGGACACGTCGTCGCGGCTCTCACCCACGGCTGACCAGCTCGTCACACTTTCGTGGGCCGCCTCGTCTGAGGGGTATGACACAGAAAACTCGCATCGAACCATTGCCACCGAAGAAGGCCCGGCTGTGGGTCCGCGCCGCCTACCGCTACGCCAAGCGCCGATTCGGCGAGGTCCCCGAGCCGTTCACCGTCGTCGCCCACCATCCCGGGCTGCTGTTTGCCAATGCGGTCCACGAGACCGCGCTGGAGCGTGGATCGCGCAAGCTGCCGCCCAGTGTGCGTGAGCTGGCGGTGTTTTGGACCGCGCGCACGATCGGTTGTTCGTGGTGCGTGGACTTTGGGTCCATGCTGCAGCGCCTTGAGGGCCTTGATGTCGAACGGCTGAAGGACATCGACAACTACGCCACCTCACCGCGCTACACCGACGACGAGCGGGCCGCGATCGCCTACGCCGACGCGATGACCACCGACCCGCATTCGGTCACCGATGAGCAGGTCGCCGATTTGCGGGCTCGTTTCGGCGATGCCGGGGTGATCGAGCTGACGTACCAGATCGGCGTGGAGAACATGCGGGCGCGGATGTATTCGGCGCTGGGCATCACCGAGCAGGGCTTCAATTCCGGTGACGCGTGCCGGGTTCCGTGGGCGGACAAGGGCGCGAACCTGTAGCTGGCGTGCGAGGGTGCGAGTAGCGACCACGGTAGTTACAGGCTCGACGCACGCTCACCGACCTCGCAACGGTGAGCCGGTGAACTTATCCGGGTTCGCGATATCCCACAGGGCGCAGACCTTTCCGTCGCACACGGTGATCGCGAGGATACGCGGCAGCATCTCCCGATACCCGTCGCCGCCCGGAGCGCCTGCCGTGAAGACCCCCAATTCGCCGTTGACGCGGGCCGGCTGGTTCGCTGTGAAGAACGCTGGCCCGTAGCGTCGCGCCAGGCCGAAGACGAACCGGGCAACCTTGTCGGCGCCGTGAATGACCTGAACCGCCGTCGGCGCCTTGCCATTCGAATCGCCGCTGAACGTCACGTCCGGGTGCAGCAGCGACACCACCGCCTCCAAGTCACCGGCGGCCATGGCGGCCATCAGCCGCCCGACCACTTCGTCGTGGGTCGGATCGCGTTGCGGCGGCGGCTCGGTGGCCACGGCTCGCCTGGCCCGAGACGCCAGCTGACGGGCCGCGGTCTCCCGGGTGCCCAGCACATTCGCAACATCGGCGAATGGCACCCCGAACCCGTCGTGCAGCACGAACGCCACCCGTTGAGCGGGGCTGAGGCGCTCCAGCACGACCATCGCCGCGTAGCGAGCGTCCTCGTTGGCGACCACCGTCGACAGCGGATCGGCATCGTCGAAACCGGTCACTATCGGCTCTGGAAGCCATTGGCCCACATAGGTTTCCCGCCGGTGCACCGCCGACCGCAACCGGTCAAGGGCCAGCCGGCTTACCACTGTGGTCAGCCAGGCACGCAGGTCGCGGATGTCCGGGTTGTCGCTAGCGTTCCAGCGCAGCCACGCCTCCTGGACGATGTCTTCGGCGTCGGCCACCGTCCCGGTCAGCCGGTAGGCGACCGCCAGCAGATGCGGGCGTAACGCTTCGAACTCGTCCACCTGCTGAACCGAAGTCACGACCCGAGCGTAACGTTCGCGGGGATGACCTCGGACCTCTCTGCGAAGGCGAACCGTCACCTGTGGGGCCATTTCGCCCGGCACGGCGCGGGCATTACCCCACCCGTCATCACTCGCGGCGACGGCGTCACCATTTGGGACGACCGCGGCAAAAGCTACCTGGACGCCCTCTCGGCGCTGTTCGTCGTGCAGGTCGGGCATGGCCGCGAAGAACTGGCCGAGACCGCTGCGCGGCAGGCCCGCACACTTGCCTATTTTCCGCTGTGGTCGTATGCCACCCCGCCGGCCGTCGAGCTCGCCGAGCGTCTCGCGGGATACGCACCGGGCGATCTCAATCGGGTGTTTTTCACCAGCGGCGGTGGCGAGGCTGTGGAAACCGCGTGGAAGCTGGCCAAGCAGTACTTCAAGCTCACCGGGCAACCGGCCAAATACAAGGTGATTTCGCGGGCCGTCGCCTACCACGGCACCCCGCAGGGTGCGCTGGCGCTTACCGGTGTTCCCAAGTACCAGGCGCCCTTCGAGCCGTTGACGCCGGGTGCGGTGAAGGTGCCCAACACGAACTTCTACCGCGCACCCGAATCGATGCACACCGACGTCAAGGCCTTCGGCCGGTGGGCCGCCGACCGGATCGCCGAAGCCATCGAGTTCGAAGGGCCCGATACCGTTGCCGCGGTGTTCTTAGAGCCGGTGCAAAACGCCGGCGGCTGCATCCCGCCGCCGCCCGGCTACTTCGAACGGGTCCGCGAGATCTGCGACGACTACGACGTGCTGCTTGTCTCCGACGAAGTGATCTGCGCCTACGGGCGCATCGGCTCGATGTTCGCCTGTGACGACTTCGGTTACGTGCCCGACATGATCACCTGCGCGAAGGGCCTGACGTCGGGGTACTCGCCGATCGGCGCCATGATCGCCAGCGACCGGTTGTTCGAACCGTTCAACGACGGCACCACGATGTTTCCGCACGGCTACACGTTCGGCGGGCACCCGGTGTCGGCGGCGGTCGCGCTGGCCAACCTCGACATCTTCGAACGCGAGGGCCTCAACGACCGCGTCAAGCACAACGCTCCCACGCTGCGCGCCACGCTGGAAAAGCTTTACGACCTGCCGATCGTTGGCGACGTCCGCGGGGAGGGCTATTTCTACGCCATCGAACTAGTCAAAGACAAAACGAGTCGGCAAACCTTCACCGCCGACGAGCGACGACAGCTGTTGCCCCGAATGTCCTCGGCGTTCTTCGAAGCCGGGCTGTATTGCCGCATTGACGACCGCGGTGATCCGGCGATCCAGGTGGCGCCGCCGCTGGTCAGCGGCCAGGGCGAGTTCGACGAGATCGAAGCCATTTTGCGCAGCGTGTTGACCGAAGCGTTGTAACCATCCTCAGCCTGTCACTTAAGCAACACTAGCCACAGCTCCGCCCAATTCCGCCGCTGATCGCCTAGTCTGCTCAGACGATGGCCTTCGTACGATCCGCGTCATGCCTGGCAGCTGCGCTTTTTCTGGCGCCTACGGTGCTGGGCCTGCCCATCGCGGCCGCCGAGCCCAATGCCGGAGCGGCGGCTGGCACGGACACCTGCCGGTACAAGGTCTCTACCCCACCCGCGGTTGACTCCTCGGAGGTTCCCAGGGCCGGAGATCCGCCGGCGCCGCTGCCGGTGCCCAGCTCGCCGGTCGGGGGTAATGCGCTGGGCGGCTGCGGCGTCGTCACTGCGCCGGATACCCCGCCGGTCCCCGGCGACATCTCCGCCGAGGCCTGGCTCGTCACCGACCTCGACAGCGGCGCGGTGATCGCCGCCCGCGATCCGCATGGCCGCCACCGGCCAGCCAGCGTCATCAAAGTGCTGGTAGCCATGGCCTCGATCAACGAGCTCAACCTCAACAAGACCGTCGACGGTACTCCGGAGGACGCCGCCGCCGAGGGCACCAAAGTCGGCGTCGCGCCCGGCGGACGCTACACCGTCAACCAGTTGCTGCATGGGCTGCTGATGCATTCCGGCAACGACGCGGCGCACGCGCTGGCCGTGCAGCTCGGTGGTATGCAGACCGCGCTGGAGAAGATCAACGCGCTGGCGGGCAAACTCGGCGGGCGCGACACCCGCGTCGCCACACCTTCGGGGCTCGATGGGCCCGGAATGAGCACCTCGGCCTACGACATCGGCCTGTTCTACCGCTACGCCTGGCAGAACCCGACATTCGCCGACATCGTCGCGACCCGGACCTTCGACTTCCCGGGCCACGGCGATCACCCGGGCTACCAGCTGGAAAACGACAATCAGCTGCTCTACAACTATCCGGGCGCGCTGGGTGGCAAGACCGGCTACACCGACGACGCCGGCCAGACCTTCGTCGGTGCGGCCAACCGGGACGGGCGCCGGCTGGTGGCGGTTCTGCTGCACGGCACCCGCCAGCCGATCGCGCCGTGGCAGCAGGCAGCGCATCTGCTGGACTATGGCTTCGCCACCGCGCCGGGCACCCGGGTCGGCACGCTCATCGAGCCGGATCCCGCGCTGGTAGCACCGAAGCCCGATACCGCTAGCGACAACGCAGGTGCCGCCGCCCGGGCCGCGGGGATCACGCCGGCTTCCGATGCGATGCCGGTGCGGATTGGGGTGGCCATTATCGGATCCATCATCGTGTTCGCATTGATCATGGTGGCGCGGTCACTGAACCGCCGGCCGCAGCACTAGTCCTTCACTGCCACGTCGTGCCGTACCGCCGAAAGCGGGTGCGATGAGTTTGGCTGCCGAGCCGGGTCTAAATACATGACGCGATCGCAGCCCGAAAACACCTCCGATCGCGCTGGGCCGTCATGGGCCCATGTCCTCGCATCCCGCGGGGACTTTCTTCGTTTTGAGAGGGAGACAAATCGTGGCAACCATCGTGGGCAAGACGGTGCTCGTCACAGGCGCCGGCCGCGGAATCGGGCGGGCCCTGGCCGAGGAAGCGGCGCGCAGAGGTGCGACGCGCGTCTATGCCGGTATCCGCCGCCCGGCGGAATTCTCGGATCCGCGGATCGAGCCGTTGGCCGTGGATGTGACCGACCCGCAGCAGATTCAGCGCGCCGTGGCAAGAGTCGGCGATTTGGATGTGCTCATCAACAACGCCGGCGTAGCGCTCTATGACGACCTGAGCGATCGCTCGATGCTTGAACAGCACTTGGCGGTCAACTTTTTCGGCATCTATGACATGACCAAGGCCTTCCTGCCGCTGATCACTCGATCGCGGGGCGCGATCGTCAACAATTTGTCGGTCAATGCGTTGGCGCCGTTGCCGCTCATCCCGGCGTACTCGATCTCCAAGGCGGCTGCGTTCAACCTCACCCAGTCGCTGCGCGCGTTGTTGAGTCACCACGGTGTGCGGGTTCACGCGATCCTGACCGGTCCGACCGACACCGATATGACGCGCGGCCTCGACATACCGAAAGCAACGCCACAGTCTGTCGCGGCAGCCGTGTTCGACGGCTTGGAAGCCGACGAGGACATCTTCCCCGATCCGATTTCGCAATCCATTGCGTCGAGCTGGCGCACCGGCGCGGCCAAGGCCCTCGAGCGCCAATACGCCGAACTGCTCGCACCAGCAGCGCCCGTCGCCGCCGGCGACTAAGGCCCCAGGCCCGGAAAAGACACGAGGACAGCATGACCGACTTATCCGGCAAGACCGCCGTCGTCGTCGGCGCAAGCCGCGGACTGGGCCGCGGGATTGCGACCTCCCTGGCCGACGCCGGCGCAACTGTGATCACAATCTCCCGCAGCCCAACGACGTTTCCCAAACCGGCCCTCGGCGCCGGCACCATCGAACCCCTGATCGCCGATGCCGCTGACGCGTCGCTGCCAGGCAGCCTTCTGGACCGCTACGATCCGGAAATCCTCATTCTGGTGGCCGGGGCGAACCCGCTGATGCGTCCCCTGCAGCACCACACGTGGGAAACTTTCTCCGCGAACTGGAACACCGACGTGCGGATTGCGTTCCATTGGCTGCGCGAGGCATTGCTCAAACCGCTGCGGCCCGACAGCAGAGTGGTCGTAATCAGCAGCGGCGCAGCGCTGGCCGGATCACCGCTCAGCGGCGGGTATGCCGGCGCCAAGGCCACCCAGCGCTTCATCACCGGCTATGCACAAGACGAAGCGAATCGCGGTGATCTCGGCATCAGCTTCACCGCCCTGATGCCCCGCATCACACCGCTAACCGAACTCGGCCGCCCGGCCGTTCAGGCATACGCGGCGCGCAATGGCCAGTCCGAGGACGAATACGTCAAGCAGTTCGGCGAACCACTCAGCCCGGAGACAGCCGGTGCCGGCGTCGTCGAACTCGTGCGGACGGATGCCGCCGCAGTTGCGCCTGGCTATCTCCTGACCGGCACCGGGCTGCAGAAGCTCGCATGACGTTAAAACCGTTGAAACACAGGGAAGGCGACGATCATCATGAAGACACCCCCGATTGTGTCGGCACAGGAATGGGAGACCGCGCGTCAGCAATTGCTGGTAACGGAGAAGGAGGTATTCCGCGCCCGCGATGCGCTGGCTACCCAACGCCGTCGCATGCCGTGGCTGGCAGTAGACAAGGCCTACCAATTTGACGGACCCAACGGCAGGGCCAGCCTGCTGGACCTGTTCGACGGCCGCCGCCAGCTGATCGTCTACCGGGCGTTCTTCGAGCCGGGGTGGACGGCTGGCCCGAACACGCCTGTCGCGGCTGCTCGATGATCGCCGACCATGTCGGCCACCTTGCTCACCTGAACGCCCGCAACACCACCCTGGTATTCGCCTCCCGGGCGCCCCAGCCTGACATCGCGCGACTCAAGGCGCAGATGGGCTGGCAGATGCCGTGGTACACCATCACCGATGACTTCGACAAGGACTTCGGAGTGGACGAGTGGCACGGCACCAACGCGTTCATCCGCGACGGCGAACGGGTGTTCCGCACGTATTTCATCAATGGCCGCGGCGACGAGGTGCTCGGCAACACGTGGAGTTACCTGGACATGACCGCCCTGGGACGCCAAGAAGATTGGGAGGATTCGCCGGAAGGCTACCCACAGACCCCGCCATACGTGTGGTGGAACTGGCACGACGCCTACGGCGATGAGCCATCGCAGTGGTGGGAAGACCCGGAGCCGGGCAAGCGCGACCCCAACGACCCGCGGCCACGGCGCAGGGAAACCTGACAGCAGGCGAGGGAAACGCCCGATACCACATGGAGGGTGCGAGTAATGGCAGTCACTAGCGCCGATGATTTCGCCCAGCTCACCGAGCAGTATCGGCCTGAACTGCTGGCGTACTGCTACCGCATGCTCGGGTCCGTTGACCACTGCGAAGACCTGGTGCAGGACACCTACCTGCGCGCGTGGCGGTCGTATGAAGGGTTCGAGGGCCGTTCCTCGGTTCGATTGTGGCTCTACAAGATTGCGACGAACACTTATCTGACCGCGCTGCAGACGCGGAGACGTCGTCCTCTCCCTTCGGGACTCAACGCACCGGCCGGCAGTGGGGCAGAGACGCTCGCCGCACCAGCATCCGACATCCCATGGCTGCAACCCGCCCCGGACAACCTGCTCTACGGTGCCACCGACGATCCCGCCGTGGTCGCTTCCCACCGCAGCACCGTTCGCTTAGCGTTTGTCGCTGCACTGCAACACCTGTCGCCCCTCCAGCGCGCTGTTCTGGTGTTGCGCGACGTGCTGGGTTGGCAGGCCAGAGAAGTCGCCGAGATGCTAGACACCTCCACGGCCGCCGTGAACAGCGCACTGCAACGGGCCCGTTCGCAGTTGGAACAGGCCCGCCCGATCCTGGATGAGCTCGCCGAACCGACCGAACCCGCAGTGCGTGAGTTGCTCGACCGCTACATGGCGGCGTTCGAACACGCCGACATCGACGAACTGGCCGAGTTGCTCCGCGCCGATGTCGACCTCGAAATGCCGCCCATTCCAACGTGGTTCACCGGACGGGATGCGGTGTGCGGATTCTTGGCCAGGGTGGTGCTGCATACGCCGGATCAATGGCGGCTCACCTACACCCGGGCTAATGGCGCTCCCGCGTTTGCTATGTACAAGCGCGCGCCGGACGGGTCTTTTCGGGCCAGCGGCCTCGATGTGCTCTCGCTCGCCGACGGTCGCATTGCGCGCATCGTTGCGTTCAACGACCCAATGGTGGTCGCAGCGTTCGGCCTGCCCGACACGTTTCCCGAGTCGCCGGCTCACCACCTGCAGGGCATACATGAGGTGAGGACCGTGTCCGCCACCGATGAACTGTCTGTACTGGCCGAGGCGACCCGTTACCTCTTCCAGAGCCTGCTTTTGGTCCGCGACGGCCAGCTCTCGGCACCCACGCCCTGCCAGGACTGGGACCTGCGCGGTCTGTTGGACCATGTTCGTACCTCGTTAGAGGAAGTCGCCGACGTGCTCGCGGTGAGAGAGGTTGATAGCAGCGGCGGGTCCTACCCGAAGCCCGAAGCCGGCGTCGATCCGGTCGCCCGGCTGCGGACTGGGATCGTCGACCTGTTGCTCGCATCGACATCGCTACCGATCGCCGGCCGGTGGTGTGCGATCTGGGACCGATACCTTCCGGCCAACATCGTTGTCTATGTTGCAGCAATCGAAATGGTTTTGCATGCCTGGGACATCGCCCAAGCGTGCAGGGTCGAGCGCCCCATTCCCGCTGATCTTGCTTCGGCTCTGCTGGCAGTATCACCACCACTTGCCCATGCCGCCGTAGCGGGGCATTTGTTGGCCGAGCCGGTGGCAGTAACGGCCACCGCCACGGCAAGCGATCGGCTTCTTGCCCTTTTCGGTCGGCAATCGGCGCCGAGCGCGCCCCGATAAACCCCCAGCGTCCGCAGTAGGGTGGCTACCGTGAGTGGCGTGTTGTACGACGATGGTGGTCTCATGCTCGACGAACACGGGGTGACCATCCGGCGCTACTACTTTCCGTGGGCTGGCTCGAAACACATTGCATACCAGGCCATTCGGCGTGTCGATGCCCGGCCGATGAGTTGGCTGACCGGCAGAGGTCGTGGCTGGGGGACATCACGTCCGGGATATTGGTTTCCACTGGACATTCGGCGGGCGCGCAAGCGGACGCTCGTGGTATTCGACCTCGGTCGTCGGGTAAAGCCGTGTGTCACGCCGGACGAGCCGGCCCGGGTGATCCAGCTACAGTGCAGACGCGTGCGTGTCGGCGAGAATGGCTAGCCTGGCGGGGCGGCAGTGAGTCTGATCGCCGCGCGCACGATCGTTCTCGACGGCCGGATCTGCCGGCCCGCGTGGCTGACGGTTTCAGGTCGACGGATCAGCGATTGCGGCTGGGGTGCGCCGCCCCGGCCACCCGATGTCGATTTCCCGGAAGGAACTCTGGTTCCCGGCTTCGTCGATATGCATGTGCACGGGGGCGGCGGCGCCTGGTACACCGACGGACGCGGCCCGGACGTGGCCCGTGCCGCCAGCTTTCACCGCCGACATGGCACCACCACCACGCTGGCCAGCCTGGTCACCGCCTCACCTGATGACCTGCTGGCTGCGGTTCGTGGGCTCGCCGAGGCGACCCGGACAGGCGTCATCGCCGGCATCCACGTGGAAGGGCCGTGGCTGAGCCATGAGCGATGCGGGGCACACGATCCCGCGCTGCTGCGCAACCCCGACCTCGCCGAGATCGACGCATTGCTTGCCGTCGGCGACGGCGCGATCCGGATGGTGACGCTGGCACCGGAACTTCCCGGCAGCGCGGTCGCGATCAGCCGCTTCCTGGACGCAGGAACCGTTGTTGCCGTTGGTCATACCGATGCGACGTACGAGCAGACGCGCCAGGCCATCGCCGCTGGCGCGACGGTCGGCACGCACGTGTTCAATGCGATGCGCCCGCTGCACCACCGCGAGCCCGGCCCCGCGCTGGCCCTGCTGCGGGATCCGAAGGTGACGCTCGAGCTGATCGCCGACGGCCTACATGTCCATCCTGCTTTGGTGCATGCGGTGATCGAAGCCGCAGGAGCTGACCGGGTCGCGTTAGTCACCGATGCCACCGCTGCTGCCGGTCGTGCCGACGGCTCGTTTAGGTTGGGAACCCGGGAGATCGACGTCGTCTCGGGCGTGGCGCGCGTACACGGGACGTCGACGCTTGCCGGTAGTACCGCCGCGATGGACCGGCTCTTCCGTACTGTGGCGGGCCTGGCTTCCGATCCCGATGCGGGGCTCTCCGCCGCGGTGACGATGACGTCGACCACTCCGGCTCGTGTGCTCGGGCTCAACCATGTCGGCACTCTGCGCACCGGGCTGGACGCCAATCTCGTTGTGCTCAACCAGGGTTGGCAGGTCAGCGCAGTCATGGTCAACGGCGACTGGGTGCGCGATCAATCGGACAAGACCGCGGCGTGTGACCCGGCGAATTAACATTGGCAGCAGGCATGTTGACGTGCCCTCGACAAGGTTAGGCGCAGCGATGGCGATCAAGCCGCATTGTGTGGTGTGCGGTTTCGACAGCCATGCTGCGGGCGCCGTCCAATTCGCCGATTATGACCCCGACTGGCAGCCTCCGCCATATGTCGGCTGGTCGAACTCACTTGGTGTCACTGCGCCACCAGGTGTCGGACTGTTTTGCCGCCAGCACCTTAAACACGCGCGAAAGCTCCGTCGGCTCCCGGCCGCAGAAGCTCTCGAGATGATCCAGCGCGGCGGACGATTCAGCAGATTTCGCAGACTTTTCCGATAGCCCGGACGGTCACCTGGTTCTTCGGCGTGTAATCCGCGAAAGCCCGAGGGCGGCAACAGCTCCCACGGCCGCCGCGGTTAACCCCTGCCGCGCGCTCAAACCTTCGTCGACCTGCACCCGCGGAGTGATGACCGCCGGAGCGGGCGGTGACGCAAGCGCCGCCCGCACGTTCGCCGGTGACGTCGCTGCCCAGGCGGTGGCGAACAGAACCAGCCGCGCGGTGATGTAGGCGAATACCATCAAACCCAACACTGGACCGAATGCGGCACCTGCCGGGCTGCGCAACACCGACCGCAAGTAGATCGATCCGATCTGCTTGAAGACTTCGAACCCAATGGCCGCCAGCAGCCCGGCCCGCATCGAGGCGGCGAAGCTGACCGGCTCCCGCGGCAGCCGGGCGATCATCCAAGTGAACAGCAGCCACGACAGCAGCAATGACATCAACAGCGAAACGCTGCGCAAGATGATGTCGAGCGCAAGGGCGTAGTGCAGGCCCATCAAATTCAGCACTTTGGCCATCGGCGCAGCGTCCGCGAGTGCGGTCAACGCGATAGTGGCCGCGATCGCCGCGAACGCGGACAGCATCGCGACCAGATCGGACAACTTCGTGCGGACGAATCCGGGCGACCCGACACGCTCTGCCCATATCGCGCTAAGCGCCGTACGCAGATTGGCCATCCAGCTCAGACCCGCCCACGCTGACGTGGCCAGGCCGATCAGGCCGACCGACCCGCGCGATGAGATCGCCGAGTTCAACACCTTGATCAGCTGCTTGCCGAACTTGTCCGACACCGAACTCCTGATCCGGTCCTCGATCTCGGCCAACAATTCGGGCTGGCGGGCCAGCACGAATCCGGCGAGCGCGAAACCCACCATCAGCACCGGGAACAGCGAAAAGATCGTGTAATAGGTCAGGCCCGCGGCGAAGAAATTGCCCTTGCGGTCGTTGTACCGCGCGTTGGCGCGCATGACGTGGTCGAACCACCCGTACCGTGCTCGCACCCGCTCGAGGAGCCCTGGTTTGGCGGCTTCGCTCATGCTGTCTAGGGGCGTAGGGGGAGGAAGCCGAGCCGGTCATAGACTCGCTGGACCGTTTTGCCGGCAACATCCTGGGCTCGCGCCGCGCCGGCGGACAGCACCGCCTCCAATTCGCCTGCGTCGGCCATCAACTCCTCGACCCGGTCCCTGATGGGTGTCACGAATTCGATGACAGCCTCGGCGGTGTCCTTCTTCAGATCGCCGTAGCCGTGCCCCGCATAGCGCTCGACGAGCGTGTCGACGTCGACGTCGGTGACCGCGGACTGAATGGACAGCAGGTTCGACACTCCCGGTTTGGCGTCGGGATCGTAGCGGATCTCCCGTTCACTGTCGGTCACCGCTGAACGAATCTTCTTGGCCGACGACGCCGGATCGTCGAGCAAGTTGATCAATCCGGCGTCAGTGGCCGCCGACTTGCTCATCTTCGACAAGGGGTCCTGCAGGTCGTAGATCTTGGCGGTGACCTTCGGAATGAGCACCTCCGGTACGACGAAGGTGTCCGGGAACCGGCTGTTGAACCGCTGCGCGACGTCGCGCGCCAACTCGAGGTGTTGGCGCTGGTCCTCACCAACCGGAACCAGTTCGGTGTCGTAGGCCAAGACATCGGCGGCCTGCAGCACCGGGTAGGTGAACAAGCCGACCGTCGTCGACTCGGCGCCCTGACGCGTCGACTTGTCTTTGAACTGGGTCATCCGCGACGCCTGACCGAACCCCGTGAAACAGCCCAGCACCCAGGCCAGTTGGGTGTGGGCGGGTACGTGGCTTTGCACGAAGATCGTGCTGCGGTCAGGGTCGATACCCAACGCCAGGTACTGCGCGGCGGTGATCAGCGTGCGGCGCCGCAACACCTCCGGATCCTGGGGAACGGTGATCGCGTGCAGATCCACGACGCAGAAGAACGCGTCGTAGTCGTCCTGCAGCGCCACCCAGCGGGTGATCGCCCCCAGGGCGTTGCCGAGATGAAGCGAGTCGGAGGTGGGTTGCACGCCGGAGAAGACGCGACGGGTTGGGGTAGCGGTGCTCATGATGACTCGATCTTTTCACGCCCTCACCGGCCAGCCCTGCGCGCGCTTGCGATACCGCCGGTATCACCATAATGTCGCGAACATGACGACTCGCGACCCGATCCACCTGGGAACCGGAGCCGCCGGCTCACGAGAACCCGTCCTGCTGCTGCACCCATTCCTGATCTCGCAGCGCGTGTGGCAGACCGTGGCCCAGCAATTGGCCGACACCGGCCGCTACGAGGTTTTCGCGCCGACCATGGCCGGGCACAACGGCGGCCCGTACTCGGGCACCTGGTTCCTGAGTTCAGAAGTGCTGGCCGACCACGTCGAGCGCCAACTCGACGAGCTGGGCTGGAACACCGTCCACATCGTCGGCAACTCGCTGGGCGGCTGGGTGGCATTCGAACTGGAGAGCCGCGGCCGGGCACGCACCGTCACCGCGATCGCGCCCGCCGGTGGCTGGACCCGATGGAGCCCGGGCAAGTACCAGGTGATCGCCAAATTTGTCGGCGGAATGCCGCTATGGGCGGCGGCGCGCTGGCTCGGGCCGCGCGCACTGCGGCTGCCGTTCAGCCACCGACTGGCCACGTTGGCGATCAGCGGAACGCCGCAGGGGGTCAGCCAGAAGGAACTCGAAGGCATCATCGACGACGTGGCGCACTGCCCGGCGTACTTCCAGCTGCTGGTGAAAGCGCTGCTGATGCCTGGGCTGATGGATCTCGCGCAGACCGCTGTCCCCACGCACCTGGTGCTGTGTGAGAAGGATCGAATCTTTCCGCCACGCAGATACAGCCGGCATTTCGTCACCCACCTGCCGCCGGAAACCAAGGCGACCACGCTCGAGGGCCTCGGGCATATCCCGATGTTCGAGGCGCCGGGCCGGATCACCGAGGTCATCACCGACTTCCTCGACGAGTACAGCCCACCGCTGCGGGCAATCAGCTCGAGCTAAGCGCCTTCTCCAGGTTCTCGGCGATCGAACCGAGGAACTCCTCGCTGTTCTGCCACGGTTGATCGGGGCCGATGAGGATGGCCAGGTCCTTGGTCATTTGCCCGCCCTCGACCGTGGAGATCACCACCTCTTCGAGCTTCTGCGCGAAGTCAGTCACCTCGGCCGTGTCGTCCAGCTTGCCGCGGTGCTGCAGCCCGCGTGTCCAGGCGAAGATCGACGCGATCGGGTTGGTGGAGGTGGGCTTGCCTTGCTGGTACTGGCGGAAATGCCGGGTGACGGTGCCGTGGGCGGCTTCTGCCTCGACCGTCTTGCCGTCGGCGGTCATCAGCACTGAGGTCATCAGTCCCAGTGAGCCGTAGCCCTGTGCGACCGTGTCGGACTGCACGTCGCCGTCGTAGTTCTTGCAGGCCCATACGTAGCCGCCCTCCCATTTCAGGCAGGCGGCAACCATGTCGTCGATCAGCCGGTGCTCGTAGGTCAGGCCCGCGGCTTCGAATTGGTCTTTGAATTCCTCGTCGTAGATGCGCTGGAACTCGTCTTTGAACATGCCGTCGTAGGCCTTGAGGATGGTGTTCTTGGTCGACAGATACACCGGGTAGTTCTCTTGCAGCCCGTAGGCGAACGACGCCCGCGCGAAATCCTGGATGGATTTTTTGAAGTTGTACATCCCCATCACCACGCCGCCGTCGTCGGGAATTCGCACCATCTCGTGCACGATCGGCTCGCTGCCGTCCTCGGGAGTGAAGATCAGCGACACGGTGCCGGGCCGATCGACCTTGAAATTGGTTGCCCGGTACTGGTCACCGAACGCGTGACGGCCGATGACGATCGGCTTGGTCCAGCCCGGAACCAGCCGCGGCACATTCGAAATGATGATCGGCTCGCGGAAAATGGTGCCGCCCAGGATATTTCGGATGGTCCCGTTGGGCGACGACCACATGGTCTTGAGGTTGAATTCTTTGACGCGGGCCTCGTCGGGGGTGATCGTCGCGCACTTGACGCCAACGCCGTGCTTTTTGATGGCATAGGCCGCGTCGATCGTCACCTGGTCGTCGGTGGCGTCGCGATGCTCGATGCCCAGGTCGTAGTAGTCCAGATTGATGTCGAGGTGCGGGAAAATGAGCATGTCCTTAATGAGCTTCCAGATGACGCGGGTCATCTCGTCACCGTCGAGCTCTACTACCGTGCCTTCGACTTTGATCTTGGATCCGTTGGACATGTGAGTCCGACTCCTCCTACGCGATTGGGTAGCGCCTTGTGGGCACTGGTGGGTGGCCGCATAAGCCATAGCGATCAGCCGCTCGTCAGGCCAGACTACAAGGCCCGGTCGGGGCCGCTACCGGCCGTCATGCCGACTCACGGGTAGCTTGCCAGCCGGCTTTCGGGGGACACGGTGGCATGAAATCGGCGTAATGCGATAGGCTCCCTATCGGTCATGAGCGCCAGCGCCAAGCCCCGGCTTGCTGGCCGGCAACCCTCCAACCGCGGTGGGGTGCCCCGGGTGATGACCAGGTTGAGTAGCCATCACGGCTACGCGGCAAGCGCGGGTCCGCCATGACGGGCCCCCTGAGTAGACAGGGATACCTGATGCGTACCCATTTGGGCTGGCCCATCATGTGGCTCCCCAGGCCTCGGGGTCGCTAACCCATCGCCATCGGTTGACGTCATCAGTGATGGCGTCCCAGGCGACTGCGAGCACGACACCCATCCGACTCCAGCAGAAAGCAGCCACATGAGCGTCGACACCGACTCCGACCCCACCACTCACTGGTCGTTCGAGACCAAGCAGATCCATGTCGGGCAGCGGCCCGACTCAGTTACCAACGCCCGGGCGCTGCCCATCTACCAGACCACCTCCTACATCTTCGACGACACCGCGCACGCCGCGGCCCTGTTCGGCCTGGAGGTTCCCGGCAACATCTACACCCGGATCGGGAACCCGACCACCGAGGTCGTCGAACAGCGCATCGCCGCATTGGAAGGCGGAGCGGCCGCGCTGTTCCTGGCCTCAGGCCAAGCCGCAGAGACGTTCGCGATCCTGAACCTGGCCGGTGCAGGCGACCACATCGTGTCCAGCCCGCGGCTCTACGGCGGCACCTACAACCTGTTCCACTATTCGCTGGCCAAACTCGGCATCGACGTGAGCTTCGTCGAGGATGCCGACGACCTTGATTCCTGGCAGGCCGCGGTGCGGCCGAACACCAAGGCGTTCTTCGGCGAGACCATCTCCAACCCGCAGATCGATGTGCTGGACACTCCCGGGGTAGCCGGTGTGGCCCACGACAATGGTGTGCCCTTGATCGTCGACAACACCATTGCCACCCCGTATCTGATCCAGCCGATCGCGCAGGGTGCGGACATCGTCGTGCACTCGGCCACCAAATACCTTGGCGGGCATGGCGCCGCGATCGCCGGTGTGATCGTCGACGGCGGCACCTTCGACTGGACCGGTGGCCGCTTTCCCGGATTCACCACCCCCGATCCGAGTTACCACGGCGCGGTCTACGCCGAGCTGGGGCCATCGGCGTTTGCGACCAAAGCCCGGGTACAGCTGCTGCGCGACTACGGCTCCGCGGCCTCGCCGTTCAACGCGTTCCTGATCGCGCAGGGTTTGGAAACGCTGAGTCTGCGGATGGAACGCCACGTCGCCAATGCCCAGCGGGTCGCCGAATTTCTGGCCCGCCGCGACGAGGTGCGATCGGTCAACTATGCGGGCCTGCCGAGTTCACCGTGGTACGAGCGGGCAAAGAAGCTGGCGCCCAAGGGAACCGGCGCCGTGCTGGCATTCGAATTGGTCGGCGGCGTGGAGGCCGGCAAGGCGTTCGTCAACGCGCTGAAGCTGCACAGCCATGTCGCCAACATCGGCGATGTGCGGTCGCTGGTCATCCATCCGGCGTCCACAACCCACTCGCAGCTGACGCCCGAGGAGCAGCTGTCCACCGGTGTCAGCCCGGGGCTGGTGCGGTTGGCAGTGGGCATCGAGGGCATCGACGACATCCTGGCCGACCTGGAGGTCGGGTTCACCGCGGCTCGGGCGCACCGGGATTCCGCCGGCGATCCGCGAGCCGTGGCGGCGTTTTAAGGAGATCTTGGGTGACAATCTCCGAGGTGCGGACTCAGACGCTTCCCCCCGAAGGCGAGGTGGGGCTCATCGATATCGGGTCGTTGACGCTGGAAAGCGGCGCGGTGATCGATGACGTCTCTCTCGCTGTGCAACGCTGGGGCGAGTTGTCGCCCGCGCGTGACAACGTTGTGGTGGTATTGCATGCGCTCACTGGTGATTCGCATATCACCGGGCCTGCTGGTCCGGGCCATCCGACACCGGGCTGGTGGGACGGCGTGGCCGGCCCCGGTGCGCCCATCGATACCAACCGGTGGTGCGCGGTGGCCACCAACGTGCTGGGCGGCTGCCGCGGCTCCACCGGCCCCAGCTCGATCGCCGATGACGGAACGCCGTGGGGCTCACGGTTTCCCCGGATAACGATCCGTGATCAGGTGCAGGCTGATGTGGTCGCGCTGGCCGCGCTCGGGATCACCGAGGTCGCCGCCGTCGTCGGCGGCTCGATGGGCGGTGCCCGGGCGCTGGAATGGGTTGTCGGCCATCCCGATCGGGTCCGGGCGGGGCTGCTGCTGGCGGTCGGCGCGCGGGCGACCGCCGACCAGATCGGCACGCAGAGCACACAGATCGCGGCCATCCAGGCCGACCCGAACTGGCAGGGTGGGGACTACTATCACAGCGGCCGCGAGCCGGTGGCCGGGATGTCGATCGCCCGCCGCTTCGCGCATCTGACCTATCGCGGCGAAGTCGAATTGGACACCCGGTTCGCCAACGACGCTCAGGGCGACGAGGATCCGGTGGCCGGCGGCCGCTATGCGGTGCAGAGCTACCTGGAGCACCAAGGCAGCAAGCTGGTGGCGCGGTTCGACGCCGGCAGCTATGTGGCGTTGACCGAGGCGCTCAACAGCCACGACGTCGGCCGGGGACGTGGTGGGGTTTCTGCGGCACTGCGCGGGTGTCCGGTCCCGGTGGTGGTCGCGGGGATCACCTCCGACCGGCTGTACCCGCTTCGCCTGCAGGAGCAGCTGGCCGAGCTGTTGCCCGGCTGTACCGGACTGCACGTTGTCGACTCAATCTATGGGCACGACGGCTTTTTGGTGGAATCGGAAGCTGTCGGCAAGTTGGTCCGGCAGACGCTCGAGCTGGCCGAAGGCGTGCGTGCCCGGTGACGCGCTCCAGGCACGACCGCTCCCTGTCGTTTGGTTCAGAGGCGGCCGCCTACGAGCGGGGCCGCCCGTCGTATCCTCCGGAGGCAATCGACTGGCTGCTGCCGGCCGGGGCTCGCGACGTGCTCGACTTGGGTGCCGGTACCGGCAAGCTGACGACCCGGCTGGTCGAACGCGGGCTGGACGTGGTGGCCGTCGAACCCATTCCGGAGATGCTGGACGTGCTGCGCAAGTCGCTGCCAGACACTCTGGCGCTCTTGGGGACCGCAGAGGAAATTCCTTTGCCGGACAACAGCGTCGACGCGGTGCTGGTCGCGCAGGCGTGGCATTGGTTTGATCCGGCGCGGGCGATTCCGCAAGTGGTTCGGGTGCTGCGGCCGGGCGGGCGCCTGGGATTGGTGTGGAACACGCGCGACGAGCGGCTGGGCTGGGTGCGCGAACTGGGGCGGATCATCGGCAGCGACGGCGATCCGGTCAGCGACCGTGTCGCGCTGCCTGACCCGTTCACCGACTTGGAGCGCCATCGAGTCGAGTGGACGAATTACCTGACACCGCAAGCGCTTATCGACTTGGTGGCTTCGCGCAGCTACTGCATCACCTCGCCGGCCGATGTGCGGACCAAGACACTGGACCGGGTGCGCGAACTGCTGGCCACCCATCCGGCGCTGGCCAACAGCAACGGCCTTGCGCTGCCCTACATTACGGTCTGCGTGCGGGCGGCCCTTTCGTGACTTACGCCGAGTGGCCAGTTATTGCACGGTTTTTCGCGAATAGCGTGCTATAAGTGGCCGCTCGACGTCTCAGAAGTTCAAACCGGAGAACATGACGCGGCCGGGATCGTAGCGCTGCCGCACCGCGGTCAGTCGAGCCAGATTCGCGCCGAAGTACCGGGACGGCGGGTCGTTGGCCTCCAGATAGTTCACGTAACCGCCGACCGAATAAGGTCGCACCGCTTGGTGTGCCGTCTGCAGCCAGCTGGTGGCTGCCGCCGGGTCACCGGATGTTTCGACGTACCACTGCACCAGCGCGGACTCCCGACGCCACGGGAACGCGGTGGCCGTCGGTGCCACACTGGCGAGCGCACCGTCGAGAGCATGCATGATCGCCAACATGCGGCCCGCCCCACGAGGGAAGGCGGTGACGGCCGAGGCGATCCCCTGAGCGGCGCCCGCGTTGATGGTCGGGAAAACATCGGATCCGCCGACATACCCGAGCGGCGACGGGTTGAGGTTCCCGACGGCCAGATACCTCACCAGGTCCAAATAGTTGACGGTGTGATTCTCCGTGCTGGTCGGTTGCGTCCCGACGGCTGAGATGACGGCGCTCGCGACGCTTTTGCCCGACCCCGCCGGGCAGGTCGCCATGATGCGGCACTGCGTACCCATCGCGTCGGTGGTGCTGTCGGCCAGTGCCCAGCTGCCTCGGTCGGCGGTGCGCAGCCAGTTCTGCCAACCGAGCAGGACCTGCGCGAACGACTGCGGCGGGAAATTGAGGTTCACCACGTCGACGTCGCCGGCGGGGAACGTGGCGAAAGTCATCGACGTTGTCACCCCGAAAGTGCCGCCCCCGCCGCCACGTAACGCCCAAAACAGGTCGGGGTTGCTGGCGCTGGAGGCAGTGGCCGACTGTCCGCCGGGCAGCACCATCGACGCCGAGGTCAATGCGTCACACATCAGTCCCGCATGCCGGGAATGGGCGCCCAGCCCGCCGCCCAGGGCGTGCCCCGCGGTACCGACCGACGGGCAGGTACCCGTCGCAATCCCCCGACCGGCCGCGGCCAGCGCCTGGTGCAGCGCATACAGATCAGTCGCCGGCGTCACCGTGACCTGCCCGGTAGCGGCGTCGTAGTTGATGCCCCCGGGCAGCTGACGCAGGTCGAGCACCATGGTGCCGTTCGCCGTGGACGCCCCCACATAGGAGTGCCCACCACCTCGCGGAGCGACTTTGAGGCTATGCGCCGCAGCGAATGCCATCGCCTTCTGCACGTCGGCCACCGATGCGGGAACTACCACTGCCGCCGGCGTCGAGCCGTTATAGTTCGTGTTGAAAACTTGCTTGCCCGTGGCGAATCCGCCGTCCTCCGGAAGTAGCACCTGGCCGCCGAGGGCGGCCCTGAGACCGTCCAACCCGGAAGTCTTCGGATCGGCGGTAGCCCGCACCGATCCGAAGACCGCGCCGGCCGCTAACGCTCCGGCGGCACCCCGCAAAAACGCCTGCCGTGAAATCTCACGCGCCACCGTCGGGCTCCCGCGATTGCATCATGTCCGGCATTCTCAGCCTCGGGACGACAAAATCGCGGTGCCGCAAGATGTGTCGCTAGAAACGTGCACAAACCGTTACACCAGCGGGATGCGTGAGGTTCGGGGACGTGAATGGGTGACATCCGCAGGTTTGGTGTTCGCCTTCACGATGCTGGCAATGCTGACAAGCGACCTGCGATCCATCGGTCAGGTGGGCTCCACTGTGTGCATCGGCCTGCGGCTCGACACGCTGATCGTGCGTTCGTTCGTCGTTCCGTGCATTGTGCGGATCCTCGGGCCGTGGTTCTGGTGGTTCACCCTGGTGCGTTCTCATCCGTTACCGCAGCGATAAGTGCGTTCGGGCATGCACCCCGCCGGCGGCCATCCCTCAGATAATCGGTCCATTCTGCTTAATTGGGCTAATATGGCTATATCGGCTAGCAGAACCAATCCGGAAAGGACTTTCCGATGTCGACCTCGACGCTGACGTTCCGCAACCGCGACGGCAAGTTAGTCGATGTGCCGACGGTGCCCGCCAGCCGTTTCAAGAACCAGTTCGGCGCGGTTTTCGAACAGGCCGCGCTCGACGGCGCGGTCGCGATCACCAAGCACGACACACCGAAGGCGGTGCTGATGTCGGTCGCCGAGTTCGAGGCGCTGACGAAATCGCGTGAGCCGGCGCTCGACGAGCTGAGCGAGCAGTTTGACCGCCTGCTGGAACGTTTGCAGCAACCGAAGGCGAAGGCCGCGCTGGCGTCGGCTTTCGACGCCTCACCGACGCAGCTGGGGCGCTCGGCAGTGAAGGCGGCGCGCGCAAAGCGGCGTTAACTGCCACGTGGCCCGCCTGTATGTGCTCGCCGGGGTCAACGGTGCCGGCAAGAGCAGCATCGGCGGTGCAACGATCCGCGCGTCGGGCGCCGACTACTACAACCCCGACGAGGCGGCGCGTGCTCTCCGCGTGGCACATCCCGGCATCGACCAGGTCCGCGCGAACTCCCTGGCCTGGCAGCAGGGCAAGCGGCTGCTGGAAAGAGCGATCGACGAGCGCCTGGATTTCGCCATCGAAACGACACTCGGCGGCAGCACCATGCTGCAGTTGCTCATGCACGCGGCTGCCGTCGGGATGGAAGTGCGCGTCTGGTATGTCGGGCTGCTCAATGCGGAAGCACACATCGAACGAGTGCGGCAACGCGTACGCGCAGGCGGCCACGACATCCCGGAGGCCGACATCCGGCGACGGTACCGCCATAGCAGGCAGAATCTGGTGCGGTTGCTGCCGGTGCTCACCGAGCTGCGCGTTTACGACAACTCAGCAGAGGCCGACCCCGCCGCCGGCCACGCGCCGCGGCCGGTGCTGGTGCTGCACGTCAAGCAGCGCCGGGTCGTGGCCCCGGACGATGTAGCATCGACGCCTGAATGGGCCAAACCCATCGTCGCCGCCGCGCTGAAACTCGAACGCTGAAATTCCAACAATGGACCGTGCGCAAACCTTTACCCCACTGTGTTGTGAATGTGACGGCGGTACAGCACTGTTCATTGCAGTCGAACAGATGAGGAGCGGCAGATGCCGGCACTGGGGACCCATCGCATGAAGATTTCTCTTGCGGCGTGGGTGGGTCTGGTCACATCGGCCGCCGCATTGGCAGTGCCTGCGCAGGCGAGTCCGCTTGACGACCAATTCCTCTCGTCGCTGGGCAACGCTGGTGTCAACTACGGCGATCCCGGCGGCGCCGTGGCCCTGGGCCAGTCCGTCTGCCCGATGCTGGCCCAGCCGGGCGGAACGTTTGCCGCTGCCGCATCGAACATCAGCGGCCACAACGGAATGTCACCGGGGATGGCGCAGCTGTTCACCGGCATTGCGATATCGATGTATTGCCCGTCGATGATGGCGTCGATCGCCAACGGCAATATGCCGAACCTGCCGCAACTGCCGGGCATGCCCGGTATCTAACGCGTTCCCAACGGGTCGATCGTCGCTGCGATGTAGCACATCGCAGCCCCCACCGTCGCGAGTGCGACGAAGTCAATTCCCTTGCTGCGCACCGCCAGAAGCCCGGCCCGCTCGTCGGGCAACACCAGCCGCAAAGCCGCGGCCACCCCGACGCCGATGCCGATCAGCAGCGCACCACGTCGCCAGAAGTTCAAGCCCGCCAACGCAAACGCCGCGACGAAGATCACCACGACCACCAGGATCGGCCACTGCGCAGCCACGATCCTGTGGGTGTGGTCCCGCACGGTCACTGCGCGGCCTCGGCCAATTCGACGACATTGGTCAACAAGAACGCCCGTGTCAACGGCCCCACGCCACCGGGATTCGGCGACAAATAGCCGGCGACCTCCCACACCTCCGGATGCACGTCGCCGACCAGCCCGTCGTCGGTGCGGCTGACCCCGACGTCGACGACCGCGGCGCCCGGCCGCACCATGTCGGCGGTCACCAGGTGCGGTACACCCACCGCGGCCACGATGATGTCGGCCTGCCGGGTCAACGCGGGCAGATCACGAGTCCCGGTGTGGCACAGAGTAACTGTCGCGTTTTCGGTGCGGCGGGTGAGCAGCAGCCCCAGCGGGCGACCGACCGTCACACCCCGCCCGATGACCACCACGTGGGCGCCGGCGATCGGCACGTCATAGCGCCGCAGCAAATGCACGATGCCGCGCGCAGTGCACGGCAGCGGCGCCGGGGTGCCCAGCACCAATCGGCCCAGGTTGGTCGGGTGCAAACCGTCGACGTCCTTGGCCGGGTCGACACGCTCCAACGCCGCGTTCTCGTTGAGCTGCTTGGGCAGCGGCAACTGCACGATATAGCCGGTGCAGTCCGGGTTGGCGTTGAGCTCGTCGATGGTCTCGTCGAGCTTGGCCGGGCTGATGTCGGCGGGCAGGTCGCGGCGGATCGAGGTGATGCCGACTTTGGCGGAATCAGAGTGCTTGCCGCGAACATAGGCGTGGGATCCGGGGTCGTCGCCGACCAGGATGGTGCCCAGGCCAGGGGTGCGGCCCGCCGCGGTCAATGCCGCGACACGTTGTTTGAGGTCGACGAAGATCTCGTCGCGTGTGGTCTTGCCGTCCAGCCTGATTGCACCCACGCCTGACAGTCTGGCACGCCGCACGATTAGGCTCCCGGTATGCCACCGGACGTGTTTGCCCCGGCCAAGCTCGGTCCGCTGACGCTGCGTAACCGCATCATCAAGGCCGCCACGTTCGAGGCCCGCACACCTGACGCCCTGGTCACCGACGACCTGATCGAGTACCACCGGCTGCCGGCCGCCGGCGGGGTCGGGATGACGACCGTCGCCTACTGCGCGGTGTCCCCCGGCGGCCGCACGGGCGGCAACCAGATCTGGATGCGCCCCGAGGCGGTGCCGGGGCTGCGCCGGCTCACCGAGGCCGTGCACGCGGAGGGCGCGGCGGTAAGCGCGCAGATCGGCCACGCCGGCCCGGTGGCCGACGCCCGGTCCAACAAGGCCCAGGCGCTGGCGCCGGTGCGGTTTTTCAACCCCATCGGGATGCGCTTTGCCCGCAAGGCCACCCGAGAAGACATCGACGACGTCATCGCCGCGCACGCCAACGCCGCACGGCTGGCCGTCGAGGCGGGCTTCGACGCGGTCGAAATCCACTTGGGCCACAACTATTTAGCCAGTTCGTTCCTCAGCCCGCTGATCAACCGGCGCGACGACGAGTTCGGCGGCTCGTTGGAGAACCGGGCCAAAGTGGCCCGCGGATTGGTGCTGGCCGTTCGCCGCGCAGTCGACAGCCAGATCGCGGTGACGGCCAAGCTCAACATGGCCGACGGTGTGCGCGGCGGCATCGCGATAGAAGAAGCGCTGACCACCGCCACGTGGCTGCAAGACGACGGCGGCCTGGACGCCCTGGAGCTGACCGCGGGCAGCTCGCTGGTCAACCCGATGTATCTATTCCGTGGTGATGCCCCGGTCAAGGAATTCGCCGGAGCGTTCAAGCCGCCTCTGCGCTGGGGCATCCGCATGACCGGCCACAAGTTTTTGCGCGAATATCCCTACCGCGATGCCTATCTGCTGCGTGACGCGCGGCTGTTTCGCGCCGAGCTGTCGATGCCGCTGGTCCTGCTCGGCGGCATCACCAACCGCGAAACGATGGATCTGGCCTTGGCGGAGGGATTCGACTTCGTCGCGATGGCGCGGGCGCTGCTCGCCGAGCCCGATTTGGTCAACCGGATCCGCGCCGAGCGATCGGTGGAGTCCGCCTGCATCCACTGCAACCGGTGCATGCCGACGATCTACAGCCGCACCCACTGCGTAGTGACCGGGGCGCCGGATTTAATCACGACCCACTGATTCGGCTCGCTTCGGAACTCACCGCAGCCCAACAGATACAGTTGGCCAAGTGAATCAACCGGCTACAGTTGGTGCGATGAGTCAAGCAGCGCCGCCCGTGCTGACCGTTCGGTACGACGGATCCCAGCGGACGTTCGCGCCTGGCCATGACGTGGTCATCGGACGCGACCTCCGTGCGGACATGCGTATCACGCACCCGTTGATCTCTCGTGCGCATCTGCTACTGCGCTTCGACCAGGGCAGGTGGCTGGCGATCGACAACGGTTCGTTGAACGGCACTTTCGTCAACGGCCGTCGTGTGCCAGTGGTCGACATCCACGACGGCCAGGCCATCAACATCGGCAACCCCGACGGACCGCGCCTGACCTTCGAAGTGGGACGGCACCAAGGCATGGCCGGACGGCCGCCCCAGACCGCGTCGATGCGCGCCGTCCAGCCGTCCGGGGCCCCGCCACGGTCCGCGCCTCCCCCGCCTTCGCGGCAGCAGGGCGGAGGGTGGCCGCCGCAATCAGCGCCCATGCGGCCGCATCCGGGTGGGCCTCCGCACAC
>NZ_CAXUCH010000033.1:0-2715 GCF_964249325.1 uncultured Mycobacterium sp.
GGTAGCGCCGGTGTTCGACGCCAAGAAAGCCGTTGTGTTCGACGACCGCTGGGCCAGCGCGCGCGAGGATCTTGTGAAGCTGTGGCTGGCCGACGACGACGAGATCGACGCCGAGTGGGCGCAGCTCGCCGAGCGATTCGAGGGCACCGGCCACGTCGTGGCGAACCAGGCCACGTGGTGGCAGGGCAAGGCGCTGGCCGCCGGTCGCACTGTCCACGCATCGCTGTATGCCCGGATCGCCGCTGGCGCAGAGAATCCGGACAAGGGCCGCTACAGCGACGAAGTCGCGGTGGTGACTGGCGCGTCGAAGGGATCGATCGCCGCCTCGGTGGTGGCACGGTTGCTCGACGGCGGCGCTACCGTCATCGCGACAACGTCGAAGCTTGACGACGAAAAGTTGGAGTTCTTCCGGACGCTGTATCGCGACCACGCGCGCTACGACGCGGCGCTGTGGGTGGTGCCGGCCAACATGGCGTCCTACTCCGACATCGACGCACTGGTCGAATGGGTAGGTAGCGAACAGACCGAAAGCCTTGGCCCGCAATCGATTCATGTCAAGGACGCGCAAACCCCGACGTTGTTGTTCCCGTTCGCGGCGCCCCGCGTGGCCGGCGACCTCTCCGAAGCTGGGTCGCGCGCGGAGATGGAAATGAAGGTGCTGCTGTGGGCGGTGCAGCGACTCATCGGTGGTCTGTCGAAGATCGGCGCCGAGCGCGACATCGCGTCGCGGCTGCACGTGGTACTGCCGGGCTCGCCCAACCGCGGCATGTTCGGCGGTGACGGCGCCTACGGCGAAGCCAAGTCCGCGCTCGACGCGGTGGTGGCCCGGTGGCATGCCGAGTCGTCGTGGGCGCAGCGGGTCAGTTTGTCGCACGCGTTGATCGGCTGGACGAGGGGTACCGGGCTGATGGGCCACAACGATGCCATCGTCAGCGCGGTTGAAGAAGCCGGTGTCACAACGTATTCCACCGACGAGATGGCGGCGATGCTGCTGGGGCTCTGCGATGTGGAGTCGAAGGCTGCTGCGGCCCACGCGCCGCTCAAGGTCGATTTAACCGGCGGGCTCGGCGATGTCGAGTTGGACATGGCGGAGCTGGCCGCTAAGGCCCGCGAGCAGGCCACGGCTGAACCGATTCCCGAAGATGCGCCGGCGGGCACCATCGCCGCGCTGCCGTCACCGCCCCGCGGATACACACCTGCGCCGTCTCCGCGGTGGGACGCGGTCGACGTCGATCCCGCTGATCTGGTAGTCATCGTCGGTGGCGCCGAACTCGGCCCCTACGGTTCGTCGCGCACCCGCTTCGAAATGGAGGTCGAGAACGAACTCTCGGCCGCCGGCGTGCTGGAGTTGGCCTGGACGACTGGGCTGATCCGCTGGCACGACGATCCCGAGCCGGGTTGGTATGACGCCGAATCCGGTGAGCTCGTCGATGAGTCCGAGCTCGTCGAGCGCTACCACGACACAGTGGTCGAGCGGGTGGGGATCCGCGAGTGGGTCGACGACGGCTCCATCGACCCCGACCATGCCTCACCGCTTTTGGTGAGCGTGTTCCTGGACAAGGACTTTACGTTCGTCGTGTCCAGCGAAGCAGAAGCGCGAGCCTTCGTGCAGTTCGATCCCGAGCACACGCTGATTCGGCCGGTGCCTGAGAGCACCGACTGGGAGGTCACCCGCAAGGCCGGCACCGAAATCCGGGTTCCGCGCAAAAACAAGCTGTCGCGTCTGGTCGGCGGCCAGATCCCGACCGGTTTCGACCCGACCGTATGGGGAATCCCGCCAGACCTCGCCAGCTCGATCGACCGGCTGGCGGTGTGGAACATCGTCGCCACCGTCGATGCGTTCCTGTCCGCGGGCTTCAGCCCCGCTGAGGTGATGCGCTACGTGCATCCGACGTTGGTGGCCAACACCATGGGCACCGGCATGGGTGGCGGCACCTCGATGCAGACCATGTATCACGGCAACTTGCTGGGCCGGAACAAACCCAACGACATCTTCCAGGAAGTGTTGCCGAATATCGTCGCCGCGCATGTGGTTCAGTCCTACATCGGCAGCTACGGTGCGATGATCCACCCGGTCGCAGCGTGTGCGACCGCCGCAGTGTCTGTCGAGGAGGGCGTCGACAAGATCCGGCTGGGCAAGGCCGAATTGGTGGTGGCCGGCGGCATCGACGACCTGACGCTGGAAGGCATCATCGGCTTCGGTGACATGGCGGCCACCGCTGACACCGAGATGATGCGGGCCAAGGGCATCAGCGACTCGAAGTTCTCACGGCCCAACGACCGGCGCCGGCTGGGTTTCGTCGAAGCGCAGGGCGGCGGCACCATTCTGCTGGCCCGCGGTGACTTGGCTCTGAAGATGGGTCTGCCGGTGCTGGCGGTCGTGGCCTACGCCCAGTCGTTCGGCGACGGCGTGCACACTTCGATCCCGGCGCCCGGGCTGGGCGCGCTGGGCGCGGGCCGCGGCGGCAAGGAGTCGCCGCTGGCGCGCTCGCTGGCCCGGCTAGGTGTCGGCGCTGACGACATCGCGGTGATCTCCAAGCACGACACCTCGACGCTGGCCAACGACCCTAACGAAACGGAATTGCATGAGCGGCTTGCCGACTCGCTGGGCCGTTCGCCCGGCGCTCCGCTGTTCATTGTGTCGCAGAAGAGCCTGACCGGGCACGCCAAGGGCGGCGCGGCGGTGTTCCAGATGATGGGGATGTGCCAGATGCT
>NZ_CAXUCH010000033.1:2725-15721 GCF_964249325.1 uncultured Mycobacterium sp.
GATTCCGCCCAACCGAAGCCTCGATTGCGTCGACGACGAGCTCGCCGGGTCTCAGCATTTCGTGTGGGTGCGCGACACCTTGCGGCTTGGCGGGAAGTTCCCGCTCAAGGCTGGGCTGATCACCAGCCTCGGCTTCGGCCATGTGTCCGGTCTGATTGCGCTGGTGCATCCGCAGGCGTTCTTGGCCGCGCTGAGCGCCGAGCAGCGCGCGGACTACCAGCGGCGCGCTGATGCCCGTCTGCTGGCCGGTCAACGCCGGCTGGTCTCCGCGATAGCCGGCGGCCCACCGCTCTACGAGCGGCCGGCTGACCGCCGCTTCGACCACAATGGTTCGGAGAAGCCGCAGGAGGCGGCGATGCTGCTGAATGCGGCCGCTAGGCTCGGCGAGGGCGACGTCTACCTCCCGTGAGCATCTGTTAGCGGGGCAACCCATGGGCGCGCCGGCGACGATGCAGAGCGAAGCAATGAGGAGGAGCGGCGCCCGTGAGCATCGTCGGAGTGGGTATCGACTTGGTTTCCATCCCTGATTTCGCCGAACAGGTCGACCAGCCGGGCACGGTGTTCGCCGAGACCTTCACTCCCGGTGAGCGGCGCGACGCCTCGGACAAGAGTTCCTCGGCAGCGCGGCACCTGGCGGCGCGCTGGGCGGCGAAGGAGGCGGTGATCAAGGCGTGGTCGGGGTCGCGGTTCGCCCAGCGGCCGGTGCTGCCGGAAGGCATCCACCGCGATATCGAGGTGGTCACCGACATGTGGGGCCGGCCCCGGGTGCGATTGACCGGCGCGATCGCCAAGCACCTGGCCGACGTAACCATTCACGTGTCGTTGACCCATGAAGGCGACACCGCGGCCGCTGTGGCCATCCTGGAAGCGCCGTAGCGTCAGCGCCTGCGTCCTAGTCGGCACGGCTAACCTCGACCACATGAGCGATCTCGTCGAACGCGTCCGCGACATACTGCCCTCGGTGCGCCGCGATCTGGAAAGCCTGATCCGCATCCAATCGGTGTGGGCCGATCCGACCCGACGGCCCGAGGTACATCGCAGCGCGCAGGCGGTCGCAGATGTCTTGTCGCAGGCAGGTTTCCCTGATGTGCAGATCATCAGCGAGGGTGGTGCCCCGGCGGTCATCGCGCGGTATCCAGCGCCGCCCGGCGCGCTCACGGTACTGCTGTATGCCCATCACGACGTGCAACCCGAAGGGGATCATGCCCAATGGGAATCGCCACCTTTCGAGCCGACTGAACGCGACGGCCGGCTCTATGGGCGCGGCAGCGCCGACGACAAAGCCGGTATCGCAACGCATTTGGCGGCGTTTCGGGCGCACGACGGTCGACCGCCGGTTGGGGTGACAGTGTTCGTCGAGGGAGAGGAGGAGTCTGGATCCCCATCGCTGGGGCGCTTGCTGGCCGCCCACCGTGACCTGCTCGCCGCCGATGTGATTGTCATCGCCGATTCCGTAAACTGGACGACTGATGTCCCGGCTTTGACGGTGTCGCTGCGCGGTCTGGCCGACTGCGTTGTGGAGGTTGCGACCCTCGACCATGGGCTGCACTCGGGGCTGTGGGGCGGCGTGGTTCCCGACGCGGTCAGCGTGCTAGCCAGACTGCTGGCCAGCCTGCACGACGACGACGGCAATGTGGCAGTCGCCGGGCTCCACGAAAGCACTGCCGCAGCAGTGGATTTTCCGCCCGAGCGAGTCCGGGCGGAGACTGGTCTGCTGAACGGGGTGAGCGAAATAGGCTGTGGCTCGGTGCCGCAACGGTTATGGGCGAAGCCCGCGATTACGGTGATCGGCATCGACACCACATCCATTGCGGCGTCGTCGAACACGTTGATCCCACGGGCACGGGCCAAGGTCAGCATGCGGGTCGCCCCCGGCGGTGACGCCGCTGCGCACCTGGAGGCGTTGCGCGCTCATCTAGAGCAGCATGCCCCGTGGGGCGCGCACGTGACGGTGACGCCCGGCGAAATCGGACAGCCTTACGCGATCGATGCCAGCGGTCCAGTCTTTGACGTCGCGCGGTCCGCCTTTCGGCAGGCATGGGGAACTGAACCGGTCGAGATGGGGATGGGCGGCTCCATACCCTTCATCGCCGAGTTCGCCGCAGCCTTCCCGAAAGCCAAGATCCTCGTCACCGGCATGGAAGATCCAGAAACGCAGGCGCACAGCGTCAACGAGAGCGTGCACCTCGGTGTCCTGGAGAAAGCCGCGGCCGCCGAAGCGCTGCTGCTGGGCATGCTCGCCGCGCCGACTGTGTAGCTTCTGCTCGACAAATCGGCAAAGTCGCGCATACAAGCTGCACACTCGGCGATCGGCATTTACACGCCGAGGTCTCGCCTGAGCTTGGCCACGTGGCCGGTGGCCTTGACGTTGTACTGGGCGAGCACGATCTTGCCTTTCTCGTCGACGACGAACGTCGAGCGGATGACGCCCTGCACAGTCTTGCCGTACATCTGCCTGGCCCCGTATGCGCCCCAAGCGGTCAACACCTTGCGATCCGCATCGGACAGCAGCGGGAACGTGAGCCCTTCGGCATCGCGGAATTTGGCCAGCTTCGGCGGTGGGTCGGGCGAGATTCCGACGACGTCGATGCCGGCGTCGTTGAGGTCGCGCAAATTGTCGCGGAAGTCACAGGCCTCTTTGGTGCAACCGGGTGTGGACGCCGCCGGATAGAAGTACACGACGAGGCGGCGTCCCCGATAGTCGGAGAGCGACACCATGTTGCCGTCGGCGTCGGGCAGCCGGAAAGCGGGCGCTTTGTCGCCGGGTTGGAGGCGCACGGGGTCTGCCAATGAACTTCCTTTCTGTTCACCGAAGCGCCGGGAGCAGTGCCGGCTGCTCTAGGGTAGTGCGGCAAGACGGCAACTTCAGCGAGCGTGCCCACGATACGGGCAAGACATGGAGGGGACAGTGGCGGAGCGGGATCCCGACACCATCAAGCAGGAGATCGACCAGGCCCGCGAACAGTTGGCCTCGACCGTGGACTCTCTCGCGGCGCGGGCAAATCCCCGCCGGCTCGCCGAGGACGTCAAGATCCAGGTGATCGCGTTCGTCAAGAAGCCTGTGGTGACGGTTTCCTTGGTCAGCATCGGGGCGCTAACCGTGGTGTTGGTGGTGCGCAGGATCAGGAACCGCTGACCCGGACCTAGGCTAATGCGCCTGTGGCTGGTGTGACGCTCGGTGCGCCGTGAGAGTCTCGAACTCCCGACCCGCTGATTAAGAGTCAGCTGCTCTACCAACTGAGCTAACGGCGCTTGGCTTGCTCCAGGAACGCGACAATAACAGGCGCTGCGCCGCGGTGCGAATCTCGGGACATTCGCTGGAGCGACACGGCGCCGTGCGCCGCGTGCCCATAAACTACTGCCGAGTCTACAGATTCCATCGGGTCGCAAGGGGGAGCACGGTAGTGGCACGTCGCTCGGTGACTGCTGCGCGTATACGCCGGTCGTGGCTGGTCGCGCTGGTGATCCCGGCTGTGGTGGTGGGCCTGGGCGGCTGCGGCAGCAACGGCGGCGGCGCCCCGAAGAAGGTCATCTTCGACAAAGGCACCCCGTTCGGTGACTTGCTGGTCCCCAAGTTGACCGCTTCGGTGACCGACGGCGCCGTCGGCGTCGCTGTCGACGCGCCAGTGACGGTTACCGCCGAGGGCGGCGTGTTGGCCGAGGTCACCATGGTCAACCAGAACGGCAGGTCGGTGAGCGGTCAACTCAGTCCGGACGGGGTGCGTTGGTCGACTGCCGAGCCGCTCGGCTACAACAGGAGCTACACGCTCGTCGCGAAGGCGCGCGGGCTAGGTGGCGTCGCCACCCGCCAGATGACCTTCGAGACCCAGTCGCCTGAGAACACGACGATGCCCTACGTTGTGCCGCTGGATGGCGAAGTGGTTGGTGTGGGCCAGCCGGTCGCGATCCGGTTCGACGAGAACATCGCCAACCGCCCTGCCGCTGAGAAAGCCATCAAGGTGACGACAAATCCACCCGTCGAAGGTGCTTTCTACTGGCTGAACAATCGCGAAGTACGTTGGCGGCCAAAACAATTCTGGAAGCCGGGCACCTCTGTCGACGTCGCGGTCAACACCTACGGCGTCGACTTGGGCGACGGGCTATTCGGTGAGGACAACCTCAAGACGCACTTCACTATCGGTGACGAAGTCATTGCCACCGCCGACGACGCCACCAAGATGCTGACCGTGCGGATCAATGGCGAGGTCGTCAAGACCATGCCGATCTCGATGGGCAAGGACAGCACCCCGACGGCCAACGGCACCTACCTTGTCGGCGAACGCTACAAGCACATCATCATGGCCTCGTCGACGTACGGTGTACCGGTCAACTCGCCCAACGGATATCGCACCGACGTCGACTGGGCCACCCAGATTTCCTACAGCGGGGTCTTTGTGCACTCCGCGCCGTGGTCGGTAGGCGCCCAGGGTCACAGCAACACCAGCCACGGTTGTATCAACGTCAGCCCCAGCAACGCCATCTGGTTCTACGACCACACCAAGCGCGGCGACGTCGTGCAGGTCATCAATACGGTTGGCCCGACGCTGTCGGGCACGGAAGGGCTCGGCGACTGGAATATCCCGTGGGACCAGTGGCACGCCGGCAACGCCAAGGCGGACAGTGCCGCTCGTTAGCGGTGAGTGACGGGAATACGCGAAAGCTAGACCGCGCGAGCGATTAGCCCACCGACTTGCGGCTGTGGGAGTACGCTTAGCCGCCAGTATCTCCGCAAACGAGAGTTATCCATGTGGTCCTTGTGGTCTGCGCGAATTAGTTGGCCGGATCGGCATACTTGGGCCGCCAAGGCGTCCACGGTGCCGGCGCGGATCGTCAGCCTAATCGATCGGCATCCGCACGCCGCGGCCTCGTTGGCAGTGCCTGCCACCCTCGTCGGCATAGCCTCGGTGGTCGCGTACCCGTTCGTGTTCGGCGCGCTATTGGTGCTCGCCGCCGTGGCTTTAATCGTGATGGATCTATACAACAGGGGCCAGACAGAGGGTGAGCAACGGACGCAAATAGCGGCCGTCGCAGACAAGCGGAACCACCAACAGCGCGCAGAACACCCGAGGGCACTGGCCGAGCATGCGAGGACCTTGGCCGAGCCGAACGGCCCGGGTGTTGTGGTGGCAGCCGCTCCGAAGCTGGACCTGATGAAGCGCCTGGTCTCGGCTGAGCGCGACGCCGGCACCGAATTTATTCGGCCGCGACTGGAGTTGGAAGCCGAGGCAAGAGCCGCCGAAGCCTTGGCCGCCGAAGCCGAAGCCCTTGCCCTCGAGGCGCGGGCGCGAGCGATCCGGCTGCGGCTTAAGGCGGAAGCCAGGGCCAACTAAGGCGAAGTTAGGGCGAAGTGGTTCCCTCGGCCGGATAGGAGCACTGCAAAGGCCTGACCGTCAGCCCTATTCCGCGCGGATGTGCGAATCTGCACCCGTGAGTGCGGATCTGAAACGCCGATGTCTAAACCTGTAACATCGCTAGCAGCGAGGTGTTTTGTCGCCTAAGTGTGCAGGGGATACCGACAAAGTAAAAGGTGAGGGTGAAAACACCCTCTGACCGGTGGGGTGAGTGACGGGACTCGAACCCGCGACATCCAGGATCACAACCTGGTGCTCTACCAACTGAACTACACTCACCATCGCCGCTGACCCGGTCCTCGCGGGCCGATGGGCGGCGACGTCGATACTAACCGCTCGGGCGGTCGGCGGCCGAATCGATTTCCTTCGCGATGTCCGTCACACCGCCAAGTTCGGCGGCCACCGCGGCGATGTCGCTGGTAGAAGGCCCCGGCGGGGGCACGAACGCGGTACGCCGATAGAACTGCAGTTCGCGGATCGACTCCTGAATGTCGGCGAGCGCGCGGTGGGCCAGGCCCTTGGTGGGCTGCCCGTAATAGATGCGGGGATACCAACGTCGGCACAACTCTTTGATCGTGCTCACGTCGATCATCCGGTAATGCAGAAAGGAGTCCAGCGCAGGCATGTCGCGGGCGATGAACCCGCGGTCGGTGGCAATCGAATTGCCCGCCAACGGCGCCGTGCGGGGCTGCTTGACGTGTTCGCGGATGTAGTCGAGCACCATGGTCTCGGCCGTGGCCACGTCGATCGTGGAGGCCCGCACCTCGTCGATGAGGCCGGAGCGGGCGTGCATGTCGTTGACGACCTCGATCATCGACGACAATGCGGCATCATCGGCGTGAATCACCACGTCAATGCCGTCGCCGAGAACGTTCAGCTCGCCGTCGGTGACCAGGACCGCGATCTCGATCAGCTTGTCCGAGCGCAGATCGAGGCCGGTCATCTCGCAGTCGATCCACACCAGTTCGTCTCGCACAGCGCTCACAGTAAGCCCACCGTAGCCGGGGGGTACCGCAGCCGCCCCGGCAAGGCCGGACACCCAGTAGTGTCATGCTCTGCCGGGATCAGTAGCGAGAGGACTGGCGCCATGAGCTCTGAGTCGAAACCGGGTGGGTCGGCGAAGAACCCTGCACAACAGATCGCATCGGGCTATGCCGTCGAAGGACGGGCCCTCGAGCTAGGCACGGTCGTCGTGGACGGCAACGCCGACCCGAGCGCCCAGGTCCGCATCCCGTTGGCTACCGTCAACCGGCATGGCCTGGTGGCCGGTGCCACTGGCACCGGTAAGACCAAGACCTTGCAGCTGATCGCCGAACAGTTGTCTGCCGCGGGCGTGCCGGTGCTGATGGCCGACGTCAAGGGCGACCTCTCAGGACTGGCCCGGCCCGGTGAGCCCAACGATAAGATCACCGCCCGCGCGAAGGAAACCGGCGACGACTGGGCACCGACTGCTTTCCCGGTGGAATTCCTGTCGCTGGGATCGACGGGCATCGGTGTCCCGGTACGCGCAACCATCTCCAGCTTCGGTCCCATCTTGCTGTCAAAGGTGTTGGGACTCAATGCTACCCAGGAATCGACGCTCGGGCTGATCTTCTACTGGGCCGATCAGAAGGAACTTCCGCTGCTGGATCTGAAGGACTTGCGTGAAGTCATCAGCCACCTGACCAGCGACGAGGGTAAATCGGAGCTGAAAGCTCTCGGCGGCGTGTCCGCATCGACAGCCGGCGTCATCCTACGGGCATTGGTCAATCTCGAATCAGAAGGCGCGGCCACGTTTTTCGGCGAACCGGAGCTCAAACCCGAAGACCTGCTGCGCGTCGACGACCACGGCCGTGGCATCGTCTCGCTGCTCGAGCTGGGGGACCAGGCCGCACGGCCGGTGATGTTCTCCACGTTCTTGATGTGGGTGTTGGCAGATCTGTTTACGCATTTGCCGGAGGTCGGCGATGTCGACAAACCCAAGCTCGTATTCGTGTTCGACGAGGCTCACCTGCTGTTCACCGGCGCCTCGAAGGCGTTCCTAGAGCAAGTGGAGCAAACCGTCAAGCTGATTCGCTCGCGGGGCGTGGGCGTCTATCTCTGTACCCAGTTGCCGACGGATATCCCGAACGACGTGCTATCCCAGCTGGGTGCACGCATCCAGCACGCCCTGCGGGCGTTCACCCCGGATGACCAGAAGGCGCTCACCAAAACCGTGCGCACCTACCCGAAAACCGATCTCTACGAACTGGAATCGGCGCTGACATCGCTGGGTATCGGCGAGGCGATCGTCACGGTGCTTTCGGAGAAGGGGGCGCCCACTCCGGTGGCGTGGACGCGGATGCGGGTGCCGCGGTCGTTGATGGCCGCGATCGGCGCAGACGCGATCAAAGAGGCGGCCACGGCCAGCCCGCTGCAAGCCGAATACGGTCAGACGATTGACCGAGAGTCGGCCTATGAGATGCTGAAAGCCAAACGGCCACAGGCCGAGTCAGCGCAGCCGGAGGGCAAGCGCAAACCGATGCCAGCATCCGAGCCCGAGCGGCTTAGCAGGTGGAAGCGCTTTCTTCGGTGGTGGAAAGACGTCTTCTCAAGCCCGGCGGCCAAGAGCTTCGCACGCTCGGCGGGCACTGCTATGGGCCGCGAAGTCACCCGCGGCATGATGGGCACCGGTCGCCGGCGCCGATAACGGGTTATCCGCCCAGCTTCTTGTAGAAGCTGCCGACGATCGGCGCGACGATGGCGCGTGGGGCGTACTGGCTGGCCACCGACATCGCCTTGGACGTCAACCCCGGAACGACGCGCATCTTATTGCGCGCCAAGGCATCCAGCGAAAGACGGGCGGTGTGCTCAGTCGAGATCCACAGGAAATCCGGCACCAACCTGTCGACCAGCGACGCTTCAGCCGGATCCGGTAGGTCGGTGCGCACCGGGCCCGGCGCCAGCAGGGTGACATGCACGCCGGAGCCGCGCAGTTCGCCGCGCAACGACTCACTGAATGTGTTGACGAACGCCTTGCTGGCCGCATAGGTGGCGTTGTACGGAATCGGCGAATTGCCTGCGGCCGAACCGGAAATCAGGATGCCGCCGGACCGGCGCTCAACCATGCCACCCAACACCGCCAGGGTGAGGTCATGCACCCCAAGGACGTTGAGCTGTACTTGCGCCTTCTCGCCGGCGGGGTCCAACGTCGCTACGGGGCCGAACGTGGCGGTGCCCGCGTTGGCGCACAGGATCGAGATGGTGCGGGTAGCCAGCTCGTCGCACAGCTTGGCCCGGTCGGCAGCATCGGTCAGATCAGCCGGCCGAACGTCGACCGTTACCCCGTACTTTTCGGTCAGATGGGCGGCCAGGCTGTTGAGGATGTCCTCCCGGCGCGCCGTGACGATCAGGTTGTGTCCCCGCGCGGCCAGCTCCGTGGCCAGCGCTTCACCGATGTTTTGCGAAGCTCCGGTGACAACAGCGCGTGCGTCGGGGCTGGGGGCAGGTACAGGCATGCGGCAAGCGTAGACAACGCATCCGAGCCGATCGCGAGCGCGGCGAAGCCGGGCGAGGCGGGTCGGCGGCCCATGAAGCTAAAGTCCGAGCATGAGCAGCCCGGCGCCGGCGTCGCGCACAGCCGAGCGATCACGGGTGCTGGCGTGGGCACTGTGGGACTGCGGTGGTACTGGTCTCAGCGCGATTGTGGTGACGTTCGTATTCTCGGTCTATCTGACCGGCAGCGTCGGCCACGGCATGCCCGGTGGAACGCCACCGGCGAGTTGGCTGGGGCGCGCGCTGACCGTCGCCGGATTCACGATCGCGGTACTGGCACCCCTTGTTGGAGTGTGGGTGGAGGCGCCGCGTCGACGTCGTCTGGCGTTGACGATGCTCACCGGCATCGCGGTCACGCTCACCGCTGCTATGAGTTTGATCCGGGACCAGCCCAGCTATTTGTTGCCCGGGCTGGTGCTGCTCGCGGCGACAGCGGCATGCGGCGACGTTGCCAGCGTCCCCTACAACGCGATGCTGCGCCAACTTTCGACTACTCAAACCTCCGGCCGCATTTCCGGTTTCGGCTGGGCAGCAGGCTATGTCGGCAGTGTCGTCCTGCTGCTGATCGTGTACCTGGGATTTATCTCCGGTTCCGGCAACACCCGCGGCTTGCTGCACCTATCGACCCACGACGGTTGGAACGTGCGGGCCGCGATGCTGCTGACCGCCGGCTGGCTCGCGATGTTCGCGCTGCCATTGCTGCTCACTGCCCACCGACTGCCGGCGTCCGTGGAGACGTCTCACCCGGCGGGTGGTTTGTTGACCGGCTATCGCAAGCTGTGGTCAGACATCACCGTCGAATGGCGTCGCGACCGCAACCTCGTCTACTTTCTGCTGGCCAGCGCTGTGTTCCGGGATGGGCTGGCAGGTGTGTTCACGTTCGGCGCCGTGCTCGGAGTCAACGTGTACGGCATCTCGCAGGCCAACGTGCTGGTGTTCGGCGTCGCGGCCAGCGTTGTCGCTGCGTGCGGAGCGGTACTGGGCGGTCTGTTCGACGACCGGGTCGGCTCCAAGCCGGTGATCGTGGGATCGCTCGCCGCGATCGTCACGATGGGGCTCACGTTGATGACGTTGTCCGGCCCGCTCGCGTTCTGGGTGTGCGGGTTGTCGCTGTGCCTGTTTATCGGACCGGCGCAGTCGTCGGCCCGCACCTTGCTGCTGAGGATGTCGCGTGACGGCAAGGAGGGCGTCGCCTTCGGCCTGTACACGATGACGGGCCGGGCGGTGTCATTTCTCGCGCCCTGGCTGTTTTCGCTCTTCGTCGACGCATTTCACGCCGTTCGTGCCGGTATGGGGGGCTTGTGTGTGGTCCTGGGCACCGGGCTGCTGGCCATGCTGCTGGTACGTGCGCCGCGACACAACGAGGCCTAGCCACGCAACACGGTGTTCAGCCGGGCAATCGAAACGTCAGCCCGCCGCGTCGCACACGGTGAAACCCACCCCCGTGCGTTGACGGACCTGGACTCCGCCCACTGTGACCGAGCAGGTGACGTCGTGGCCGATGTTGACGATCGTCACGTTGGCCGTGTCTTGGGCCGACGATAGGCTGACTTCTTTCGTCCAGGGCAGCACCACATTGAACTCGGTCTGCCGGACACCGCCGTCGTCGACGTAGGTGATGCTGATCGCATGTCCTTGCCCGGTAACGCTGTAGACCACCGTCTGTGCCGCGGTGGCGCTGGTTGTCGCGCCGGAGGTGCTCGTAGGTGACGTGCTGCTCGACGGTGCCGACGTGGTCGATGACGCCGACTTCGATGCCGGGGTGCTGGACCCCGGCATCGCGGGCAGGGGCGGCACGACGGTCGCGTTCTTTGCCGAGCCGTTGGCGATCACCAGTGCGATCACCAGCGCAACGACGAGCAGCACCGCCGCGCCGGCGACGATCCACAGCCAGCGCGGTGACTTCGGCCGCTCCGGCGGTGGACCATCGCCGGGAGGGATCCCGTCTGCGTCGGGCGGTTGGCCGTGCAGCCAGTACTGGGGCAAACGCTCCGTCGGATGGGACTCGGTCAGGTTCGGACCGTGCGCCGGCACGTACCCGGGCGCGTAGGGCGGCTGGTTCGCGCCGGTCGGGCTGGTTGACGGCTGATACGGGGTGCCCAGCGGTCGGGTCGGCTCGGTCTCTCGCCCAGCCGGATTCGGGTACCACCCGGGTCGACGCGGATCGGTCATGCCCACCTCATGGGTTGCAGGGTACCTGCAGCATCACTGCCGGTCGCTGATGTGCTGGTGGTCGCCGAGGACCGCCGGCCGTTGACGGAGCGGCCGGGCGCTATCGATCGCCGGTGCCCAGCGCAGCGAGCGTCATCGCCCGCATGACAGCGCGTGCCCGCGCCGCCCGCGCCGGCTTGGCGCGCAAATTGTTGAGGGGCTTCATGCTGTGCGGTGTGGAGTTCAGCAATCCGAATACCGCGTGGGCCATCAACCGTGCGTCGGCCTCGGCTAGCCCGGGGTTTCGCTGACGCAGCACCCCTACCCAGACTTCGACGTATTGCCGCTGAGCCCGGCGCACCTGCCGCTCGGCCGTCGCGGGCAGATGCGCCAGGTCTCGGTCCTGGATGCGGATGAGATCTGGTTCGCCCAAGGCAAAGTCGAGGTGGAAGTCGATCAGGCCGGCGAGCGCCTCAGCGGGATCGGAGTGCCGCGACGTCACATCGCGGGCACCGGCAAGCAGCCGGGTGCTGATCCCGACCAGCAACTCGACCAGCAGTGACTCTTTGTTGGGGAAGTGGCGGTAGATCGCCGGACCGCTGACCCCCGCGGCAGCGCCGATGTCCTCTAAGCGCACCGCCAGGAAGCCGCGCTCGGCAAACAATCGTTCCGCCGCGGCCAGCAGTTGCGAACGCCGATCGGACTTGAGCTGACTGCGGCGATTGGGGGCCTCGCGGTGGCCGGCGGAGGCCGATGCTGCCATGGCCGCCTCCGTCGAGTCTGGACACTTCGGTTAATCCTCACTAACATAGCACGGGTTAGTCGTGATTAACCCGATTGGCAGGAAATGACTTCACCGGCGGCGAACCGCGACGCGCACCGCGCGTTGGTGGCACAGCTGCGCGACAAGCTGGCGGCGGCAGCTCTCGGAGGGCCGGAACGCGCCCGCGCCCGTCATGTCGGCCGCGGCAAACTGTTGCCACGCGACCGGGTTGACGGCCTGCTCGATGCTGGCAGTCCGTTCCTGGAAGTGGCGCCGCTGGCCGCGGACGGGATGTATGACGACGAGTGCCCCGGTGCCGGGATCATCACGGGGATCGGCAGGGTGTCGGGGCGCGAATGCATGATCGTGGCCAACGACGCCACGGTCAAAGGCGGTACGTACTACCCGATAACCGTCAAAAAACACCTGCGGGCCCAAGAGATCGCCGGGCAGAACCGGCTGCCCTGCATCTATCTCGTCGACTCCGGTGGCGCGTTTTTGCCACGTCAAGACGAGGTCTTTCCCGACCGGGAGCATTTCGGGCGCATCTTCTACAACCAGGCCAAGCTCAGCGCCGAGGGTATCCCGCAGATCGCGGCCGTGCTCGGCTCATGCACGGCCGGCGGAGCCTACGTGCCGGCGATGAGCGACGAGGCAGTGATCGTCCGCAACCAGGGCACCATCTTTCTTGGCGGTCCGCCGCTGGTGAAGGCCGCCACCGGCGAGGTGGTCAGCGCAGAGGATCTGGGCGGGGGAGATCTGCACTCCAAGATCTCTGGTGTCACAGACCATCTCGCGCACGACGACCGTGATGCGTTGCGTATCGTGCGCCGGATCGTGTCGACGTTAGGTCCGCGTGAACCGCGGCCGTGGGATGTGTCGCCGACGGTGGATCCGATCGCCGACCAGACCGAGCTCTACGACGTCGTTCCTGTCGACCCGCGGATTCCCTACGACGTGCACGAGGTCATCACCCGCCTGGTTGACGGCGGCGAATTCAGCGAATTCAAGGCCGACTACGGCAGCACGCTGGTCACCGGATTCGGCCGCATCCACGGCCACCCCGTCGGCATCGTCGCAAACAACGGTGTCCTGTTCTCCGAATCAGCCCTCAAGGGAGCGCATTTCATCGAGCTGTGCGACAAACGCATGGTGCCGCTGCTGTTCTTGCAGAACATCTCCGGCTTCATGGTAGGCCGTGATTACGAGGCCGGCGGG
>NZ_CAXUCH010000033.1:15731-28504 GCF_964249325.1 uncultured Mycobacterium sp.
GTTGCATGTGCGCGGGTGCCGAAGCTGACCGTGGTGATCGGCGGGTCCTATGGCGCAGGGAACTACTCGATGTGCGGACGAGCATATTCCCCGAGGTTTTTGTGGATGTGGCCCAACGCGCGGATTTCGGTGATGGGCGGGGAACAAGCCGCATCCGTGCTGGCGACCGTACGGGCCGAGGCGCTGGAAAGTGCCGGTACGCCATGGTCAGAGCAGGAGCAGGAGGAGTTCAAGGCGCCGATCCGCGCACAATACGAACACCAGGGCAATCCCTACTATTCGACAGCTCGGCTGTGGGACGACGGTGTCGTCGACCCTGCCGACACCAGAACGGTTGTAGGACTTGCGCTCTCTGTTGCGGCGAATGCTCCTGTCGAACCGGTCTCCTACGGCGTGTTCCGGATGTGAGGGTGATGGGCTTCGATACGGTGCTGGTCGCCAACCGCGGTGAGATCGCGGTGCGGGTGATCCGCACGCTCAAGGCTATGGGTATCCGCTCGGTGGCTGTCTACAGTGACGCCGACGCTGGCGCCCGCCACGTCGCCGAGGCTGACGTCGCGGCACGCATCGGCGCGGCCCCGGCCCGGGAAAGCTACCTCAACATCGCCGCGGTGGTCGACGCGGCGGTGCGCACCGGCGCGCAGGCGGTACACCCGGGATATGGGTTCCTTTCCGAGAATGCGGATTTCGCCGCGGCGCTGGCAGCTGCGGGTGTGACGTTCATCGGGCCGCCGGTGACCGCGCTGCAGACCATGGGCGACAAGATCGCGGCCAAGGCCACGGTGTCGGCATTCGGGGTCCCGGTGGTGCCGGGCATCGCGCGGCCGGGACTGACCGATGCCGAATTGATCTCCGCCGCCGAGGAAATCGGCTACCCGGTGCTGGTCAAGCCGTCGGCAGGCGGGGGTGGCAAGGGCATGCGCATGGTGGAACGGGCCGCCGATCTGCCCGCCGCGCTGGCCGGTGCCCGCCGCGAGTCGGCCGCCGCATTCGGCGACGACACCTTGTTCCTCGAGCGATTCGTGCTGCGGCCCAGGCATATCGAAGTGCAAGTGCTGGCCGACACCTACGGCAATGTGGTGCATCTTGGCGAACGGGAATGCAGCTTGCAGCGACGCCACCAGAAGGTGATCGAGGAGGCGCCGTCACCGCTGCTGGATGCTGCGACCCGGGCCCGCATCGGCGCTGCCGGCTGCGACACCGCACGCAGTGTGGACTACACCGGCGCCGGCACCGTCGAATTCATCGTTTCCGCCGACCGGCCGGAGGAATTCTTCTTCATGGAGATGAACACCCGGCTGCAGGTCGAGCACCCGGTCACCGAAATGGTGACCGGATGGGATCTGGTCGAATGGCAGATCCGGATTGCCGCGGGCGAGAAGCTGATAGCGAGCCAGTCCGACATCGCGCTGCACGGCCACGCGGTCGAAGCGCGGATCTACGCCGAGGATCCCGCCCACGGCTTCCTGCCCACCGGCGGCGACGTGCTCGCGCTAGTCGAGCCCAAAGGCCCTGGGGTGCGGATTGATTCGGGGCTTTCGGCCGGGATGACGGTGGGCAGCGCGTACGACCCGATGCTGGCTAAGGTGATCACGCATGCCGCTGACCGGCCTGCTGCGCTGCGGGCGCTCGACCGTGCGCTGGAGGACACCGCGGTGCTCGGCGTCGTCACCAACGTGGAGTTTCTCCGGTTTCTGCTGGCCGATCCCGACGTCGCCGCCGGCCGACTCGACACCGGTCTGCTGGATCGGCGGGTCGGCGATTTCCCTGCGGCTCCGCCTGCCGACGAACACCTCATCGCCGCGGCGGCCTACCGATGGTTGCGGCTCTGGCCCGAGCCTGGCGCGGATCTGTGGGAGATCCCGTCGGGATGGCGGCTCGGCGCCCACGCGCCGGTCAGCATGCGGCTGCGAGCCGCTGACCGCACCGACCATGTGCACCTGACAGGGACCCCCACGGCCGCCCAAGCCCGGGTCGAGAACGGTGAAACCCATTCGCTGCAGGCCCGTCTGGAAGGTCAGCAATTGGCGGTGACATTGGACGGCGTCCGAGCCGAATACACCGTCGCCGCGTCGGATCACCGCATTTGGTTGCACGGCGGCGGCATCACGGCTGTGGTCGAGGAGGTACAGGAAGCGCCGGTGCGCCCGGACGCCGAGCGCAGCGGCGACGCCGAGTTGACCAGCCCCATGCCCGGAACGGTTGTCGCGGTGAGTGTCGACAACAAGGCCGACGTGGCCGCGGGCACCGTTGTTGTCACGGTCGAGGCGATGAAAATGGAGCACGCACTGGCATCGCCAGTCGACGGGGTGGTCGACCTGCTGGTCGGCGTCGGCGATCAGGTCAAGGTGGGCCAGCCGTTGGCCCGAATTACCGCGAATACGAAAGGCTAAGGGCTAGCTGATGCCTGACTTCATTGCAAGCGGGACGCTTCCCGACGAATACCAGCAGTTGGCCAAGACGGTCCGGGACTTCGCGCAGAGCGTGGTCGCACCGGTCGCCGCTCGCCACGACGCCGAACATTCCTTCCCCTACGAAGTGGTCGCCGGGATGGCCGAGATGGGCCTGTTCGGTCTCCCGTTCCCGGAGGAGTGGGGCGGAATGGGCGGCGACTACTTCGCTTTGTGCCTGGCGCTCGAGGAACTCGGCAAGGTCGACCAAAGCGTGGCCATCACGTTGGAGGCCGGTGTGTCGCTGGGCGCCATGCCGGTCTATCGGTTCGGTAGCGACGCGCAAAAGCGAGAATGGTTGCCGCAGCTGACCAGTGGCCGGGCCCTAGGTGCTTTCGGATTGACCGAGCCCGGCGGCGGCAGCGACGCGGGCGCGACCAAGACCACCGCGCGTCTCGACGACGGGAACTGGGTCATCAACGGGTCCAAGCAGTTCATCACCAACTCCGGGACCGACATCACCAAACTGGTCACGGTCACAGCCGTCACCGGTGAACGGGACGGCAAGAAGGAGATCTCGTCGATCCTGGTGCCGGTGCCCACACCCGGCTTCACCGTCGAACCGGCGTACGACAAAGTGGGCTGGCGCGCCTCTGACACCCACCCGTTGACGTTCGAGGACGTCCGGGTGCCCGAGGAGAATCTGCTGGGTGAACGCGGCCGGGGGTATGCCAACTTCCTGCGCATCCTCGACGAAGGGCGGATCGCGATCGCCGCATTGTCCACCGGCGCCGCGCAGGGTTGCGTGGACGAAAGCGTCAAGTATGCGCGGCAACGGGAAGCGTTCGGCAGACCGATCGCCCGCTATCAGCACATCGAGTTCACCATCGCCCGGATGGAGGCCCGCGCCCATACCGCGCGCACCGCCTACTACGACGCGGCGGCGCTGATGCTGGCCGGTAAGCCGTTCAAGAAGCAGGCGGCGATCGCCAAGCTGGTGGCCAGCGAGGCGGCGATGGACAACGCCCGAGACGCCACGCAGATTCACGGCGGCTACGGATTCGTCAACGAATTCCCGGTCGCCCGCCACTACCGGGACAGCAAGATCCTGGAGATCGGTGAGGGCACCAGCGAAGTGCAGTTGATGTTGATCGCCAGAGAGGTGGGCTTGTGACGACTGAGGAGCGCGCAATCGTCCAGCGCGGGCTGTGGTTCGAGGAGTTCGAAATCGGCGTGCGCTATCTGCACCGTCCGGGTCGGACCATCACGGAGGCCGACAACGTGCTCTTCACCACGCTGACGATGAATACCCAAGCGCTGCATCTGGATGCGGCGTTTTCCGATGCGCTGCCACCGTTTCACCAGCGGTTGGTCAATTCGATGTTCACCCTGTCGACGCTTGTCGGCTTATCGGTGGCTCAGCTGACCCAGGGCACGATAGTGGCCAACCTCGGCTTTTCTGAAATTGCATTCCCCAAACCGCTGTTTCACGGCGACACCCTGTACGCCGAGACCGTGATCACCGAGAAGCGTGAGTCCAAGAGCCGTGCGGGGGAGGGGATCGTGACGTTCGCCCATACCGGACGCAACCAGCACGGTGACGTCGTCGCCACCGCCACCCGCAAGACGCTGGTACGGATGCGTTCGCCCGAGGCCGTCGACTGATGGGATTGCACAACCCGGGCCCGGCGTGGCTGTTCTGCCCGGCCGACCGCCCGGAGCGATACGAAAAAGCCGCGGCCGCAGCTGATGTCGTCATCCTCGACCTGGAAGATGGTGTGGCCGCGGCCCACCGGGACGGTGCCCGTCGTGCACTCGTCGACGTTCCGCTCGACCCCGCTCGCACCGTGGTGCGGGTCAATGCGTTCGGCAGCGACGACCAAGCGCGGGACCTCGAGGCCTTGGCGCGCACCGGCTACGACACCGTGATGCTGCCCAAATGCGAAGGGGCAGAGCATGTTGTCGCGCTTGCTCCGCTGGAGGTGGTGGTGCTGGTCGAGTCGCCGCTGGGTGCGCTCAACGTTGCCGAGAGTGTCCGTGCGGACAACGCGGTCGCCGTGATGTGGGGTGCGGAGGACCTGTTCGCCGTACTCGGCGGCACCGCCAACCGCTACCCGGACGGAACCTACCGTGAAGTGGCCCGCCATGTGCGTTCCCAGTCGCTGCTGGCGGCCAAGGCGCACGGTCGTCTGGCCTTGGACGCCGTCTATCTCGACATCAAGGACCTCGACGGGCTGCGCGCCGAGGTCGACGACGCGGTCGCGGTCGGGTTCGACGCGAAGGTTGCTATCCATCCCAGCCAGCTGGCGGTGATCCGGGCCGGCTACGCGCCCTCACCCGAGCAGGTGCAGTGGGCGCGACACGTGCTGGCCGCGGCCGCCGATCAGCGCGGTGTGTTCGCATTTGAAGGCATAATGGTAGATGCGCCAGTGCTGCGGCGAGCCGAGCGGATCGTGCAGCTGGCGGCTGACGCCGGTTCGTAGCGCGTTTGCTCCAACCGGCCGCACACCGCGCAGGCGTGGTTGGAGGCGGTATGGCTGATCTTTCTCAGACGCCGATGACTGTCGACCTCCGACCGGTGCAGCTTGTCGGTCCCGACGGCGCGCCCACGGCCGACGACCGCTATAGCCGCGACCTTCCGGCCGAGACACTGTGCTGGCTCTACGAGACCATGGTGGTCACCTGCGAGCTGGACATGGAGTTCGTCAACCTGCAGCGCCAAGGTGAATTGGCGCTGTTCGCCTCCTGTCGTGGGCAGGAAGCCGCGCAGGTCGGGGCGGCGGCTTGCCTGCGCAAAACCGACTGGCTGTTTCCGCAGTACCGCGAACTCGGCGTCTTTATCGTGCGCGGCATCCCGCCCGGCCACGTCGGGGCGGCGTGGCGCGGAACTTGGCACGGCGGGCTGGAATTCACGAAAAAGTGCTGCGCCCCGATATCGGTTCCGGTCGGCACGCACGCCTTGCATGCCGTGGGCGCCGCGATGGCCGCGCAGCGGCTCGGCGAGGATTCGCTGGCGGTAGCGTTCGTCGGCGACGGCGCCACCAGCGAGGGCGACGTGCACGAGGCGCTGAACTTCGCCGCGGTATTCCAGGCGCCTTGCGTGTTCTACGTCCAAAACAACCAGTGGGCGATCTCGGTGCCGGTGGACAAACAGACAGCTGCACCGTCGATCGCGCACAAGGCGATCGGATACGGCATGCCCGGCATCCGGGTGGACGGCAACGATGTGCTCGCGTGCTATGCGGTGATGGCCGAAGCCGCTGCCCGCGCCAGAGCCGGCGGGGGGCCAACCCTGATCGAGGCGGTGACCTACCGGCTCGGCCCGCACACCACCTCCGACGATCCCACCCGGTACCGGACACAGGAGGAAGTCGAGCACTGGTCGGCACTGGACCCGATTCCGCGCTATCGCGCCTACCTGCAAGGCCAGGGCATGTGGACCCAGCGGCTGGAAGAGCGGGTCGCCGCGCGGTCCAAGCGGCTGCGGGCCGAGCTTCGCGAAGCGGTCTTCGCGGCACCCGATGTCGACGTCGACGAGGTGTTCAACACGGTGTACGCGGAAACCACCCCGGCTCTGGAAGTCCAACGTCAGCAGTTGCGGGCCGAATTGGCCAGGGAGGCGTGATGACCCAGATCGCCGAACCCCCGACTCGCTCGAATGCCACCGCCACCGCAGCAGTGCCGCAGAGCGAGCGACCACTGCGGCGGTCGCTGACCATGGTGCAGGCGCTCAACCGAGCGCTGCACGACGCAATGGCCGAGGACGAGCGCGTGCTGGTCTTCGGGGAGGATGTCGCCGCTCAGGGCGGGGTGTTCCGGGTGACCGAAGGGCTGCGCGAAACATTCGGCAAAGACCGGTGCTTCGACACGCCGCTGGCTGAATCTGCGCTGATCGGGATCTCCGTGGGATTGGCGCTGCGCGGCTTCGTGCCGGTGCCCGAGATTCAGTTCGACGGCTTCTCCTACCCGGCCTTCGACCAAGTTGTCAGCCATTTGGCCAAGTACCGCACACGCACCCGCGGCGAGGTGAACATGCCCGTCACCGTGCGGATTCCGTCGTTCGGCGGAATCGGTGCGGTTGAACATCATTCGGAATCCACCGAGGCCTACTGGGCGCACACCGCAGGCCTCAAGGTTGTCGTCCCGTCGACGCCGTCAGATGCCTATTGGCTGCTGCGCCAGTCCATTTCCTGCCCAGACCCGGTGATGTTCCTAGAGCCGAAGCGGCGCTACTGGGGCCGCGAGGTCGTCGACCCGGTCCAGCCGGCACCGCCGATCGGGCGAGCCGTCGTGCGCCGTGCCGGCACCGATGTCACGGTGCTGACTTACGGCGGATTGGTGCGAACCGCCGTATGTGCAGCGGAAACCGCTGCTGCTCAACATGGTTGGAGCCTGGAAGTCATCGATTTGCGCTCACTGGTTCCGCTTGACTTCGACACGGTCGCCGCGTCGATCCGGCGGACCGGGCGCTGCGTGGTGATGCACGAGGGTCCACGCAGCCTGGGCTACGGGGCCGGGTTGGCCGCGCGCATCCAAGAGGAGATGTTTTACGAGCTGGAAGCTCCGGTATTGCGCGCGTGCGGGTTCGACACCCCCTATCCGCCTGCACGTTTGGAAAAGCTGTGGCTCCCCGGCCCGGATCGGCTGCTGGACTGCGTCGAACGCGCGCTGGAGCTACCGTGACCGACGAGGAGCGAATCAAGTCTTTCCTGGTCCCTGATTTGGGCGAGGGATTGGACGAAGTGACGGTGTCGTGCTGGAACGTCGCCGTGGGCGACGACGTCGAACTCAACCAACCGTTGTGTTCGGTGGAGACCGCCAAGGCCGAGATCGAAATCCCCAGCCCCTACGCCGGCCGGATCATCGAGATCAGGGGCGCAGAAGGCGATGTCCTCGAAGTTGGTTCGCTGTTGGTGCGCATCGACACCGCGCCGGAGGAGGCCGACGCCCCGTCCGGGCAGGGAGCGCGGCAGGCCGCCGAGTCGAACGGCGAAACATCCGCGCGCAGGCCGGTTCTGGTGGGCTACGGTCCGGACGACACCATTGACACCAGCAGAAGGAAGACGACCAGCGGGCCCGACGAGCCGGCCGGCGCCGGGCGACCCAAGGCGAAACCCGCCGTGCGCAAGCTGGCAGCGGAATTGCTTGTCGATCTGCGCGAGGTGCCGCCCGGCCCGGATGGCCTGATCAGCCGGGAAGCGGTTTTGGCGGCGGCCGGAGTCGGCGCCGAGCGGCCCGGCATCACCTACGACGTGTTGCCGGTGCGCGGCGTCCACGCCAAAATGGCAGAGCGAATGGCATTGTCGCGCAATCAGATTCCGGACGCACACGCGAGCGTTCAAGTCGATTGCACCAACCTGCAGCGGGTGAGGGATCGACTGGTTGTCGCTGCCGCGGAAGAGCGCGACGTGATCACGCCGTTCCTGCTCACGCTGCGGCTCGTGGTCATTGCCTTGAGCCACCACAAGATATTGAACTCCACCTGGGTGGAAGCTGTTGGCGGTCCTCAGGTGCACTCGCATCACGCAGTGCATTTGGGATTCGCTGTTGCCGCACCGCGCGGTCTGCTGGTGCCGGTCGTCGCCGACGCCCACCAGAAAACCACGCGCCAACTCGGCCAATGCGTGGCGCAGCTGATCCGGCGGGCCCGCGGCGGCACCCTGCAGCCTGCCGAGCTCCGCGGCTCGACCTTCACAGTGTCGAATTTCGGCGCGCTCGGGCTCGACGACGGCGTGCCCGTCATCAGCTACCCCGAGGCGGCGATCTTGGGTATGGGTTCGCTCAAACCGCGCCCGGCGGTTGTCGACAACGCCGTCGTCATCCGGCCGCAGATGACATTGACGTGTGCATTCGACCACCGCATTGCCGACGGCGCGGTCGCGGCTCAATTTCTTTGCGAACTGCGCGAACTCATCGAGTCGCCGGAAACCGCGCTGCTGGACCTGTAGGCGGCTACCGGCCCCGCGCCGCAGCCAGCCGGGCGGCGAATTCAGGTGATCGGATCGACTGCGCCTGCGGCCCGAGCTCGGCACGTTTGGCCAGTTCGTGCTGCTCGGTGTCGAGCGATCCCGGACTGGCGGTGGCCCTCATGGTGGCCTTGGTGGCCAGCACGAGCTCGCGTGGTGCGGCTGCGGGTCCGGCGGCCAGTTCCAGCGCAGCAGCGACAGGGTCGTCGGCGACACTGAGCGCCAGTCCATGCGCGACCGCGGCTTGGGCGTCGAAGCACATCCCGAACAGCAGGGCGGCGCGGCCAACTTGGGGGCCGACAGCTCGCTGCAGCATCCATGTTGCGCCGCCCCCGGGATGAAGCCCCAGTTTCTGGAAGCGGGCGTCGAACAACGCGGCCGGCCCGGCGATACGCACGTCGGCGGCCAATGCCAGGTTGAGCCCCGCTCCGACCGCGGCACCGTTGACCGCGGCGATCGTAGGCAGCGTGCAGTTGCCGACGGCCATGAATCCGTCGTAAACGGCTAGCAGGCCTTGTTCGGTGGCCTCGCCCAAAGCGCTGAGTTCGGCGCCGGCGCAGAACGCCTTGCCGGCACCGGTGACCACCACGGCGTGCACGTCGGTGTCGGCCTGAGCTCGCTCGATCGCGGCGCGCAGCTGTGCCGACATGGCCGCGGTGACGGCGTTGCGCCGGGCCGGGTCATTGACGGTGATAAGCGCAATGCGGTTGTCGACGCTGTACAGCACAAGTTCGGACTCAGCCATCTGGCACCTCCAGGAAGTCGGTTTGCTGTAGCGCCGGTGGCTTGTCAGTTTGCCTGCGCGGTTCGCAGGGTACAACGCGTCCATGATGAAGCATGTCGCCACCACCATCGCTTTGCTTGCCACGCCGGTCGCCGTCATCAGCGGCTGCTCGAAACAGGCTTCCAACCCATCGTCGACGCCGACGACATCGAGCACGTCAGGGTCCGCTGCTCAGAAGCTGACCACGCAGCTGAATACGGCCGACGGCAAACACGTAGCCGATGCGACCATCGACTTCACAAGCGGGTACGCCACCGTGACCGTCGAGACCGTCGCTTCCGGCATCCTCACGCCCGGCTTCCACGGACTGGACATCCACGCGGTCGGCAAGTGTGAAGCCAACTCCGTCGCGCCCAGTGGCGGCCAATCGGCTGACTTCGCATCGGCGGGTGACCGCTTACAAGCGCCCGGGCATACCGGCCAGCCGGCCAGTGGGGACCTGCCCCCGCTGCTGGTGCGGTCTAACGGCGCCGGCAAGCTCGTCGCCACCAGCGACGGGTTCACCCAAGATCAGCTCAAAGGTCCGGAGGGCTCGTCGATCGTGCTGCTCCAAGGTTCCGACATGGCTGGCCAAGGCACCGCGGAGTCCGACCGCCGCGTCGCCTGCGGCGTACTGAGCCCGGCGACTGCCACCAGCACGTCCGTCTCAACCTCAACGTCGACCGTGACCACGACCACGGTCAGCTTGATTCCGCCCGCGACCGTCACTCAGACGCCCTCGTCGACGTCACCCACATCCAGCACGAGCACCAGCACCAGCACCGTGACCGTGACGCCGTCGACCTCCACGACTACGGTGCCACCGGGCAACATGCCAGGCCCCAATGGAGGCTGACTGCCGGCATCGCCGAGGGAACTGCCGAGAATCAGCCGAGGTCATCGACGCCCCTGGGTGCCCCCGGCAGGAATCGAACCTGCGACCTAGGGATTAGAAGGCCCTTGCTCTATCCAACTGAGCTACGGAGGCAATGCGCAGGTCAGTCTATCGAACAGCGACGATAGGCCGGCTCTGGCGCGCAACGCCGAGCGAAATGTCATGGCCTGCAATGGCGACTCACTAGTGTGTGACGCGCGACACAGGTACGCTACCGCTGGCCGCAAGCCGCGTTTCGCGGCGTTGTGGGTGCCCGGCGTCAAGGAGCGGCGTTGCGATGAGCATGGCTATGGACGTGACCACGCGGTGCTCGAAGGCGGGTGCCCAAGTATTGCGGCAAGGGCGGCACTTGGCGGCCGACCCGATGGGCATATACCGGGCCGGCGCTCTGCTGCTGCGTGGTTCCCCATTCGCAGTGGGCTGGTTTGCTGGCTGGCTTTCGGCGGAGTTTTCCCCGCAGGTGCTGACCGGACATGCGTTGTCGCGGGTAACACCGCTATCGGTGAGTCGGGTTGCTGCAACATGGGCGGCGCAACGGGCCGACCAGATCCTCACGGGGGCGCTCGAGGAATCCTTCGGGAGGCACTACCGCCAGCGGGTGCGCCATCCGCTCATCGACCAGCATGGGTGTGCTCGCCGTGATGGCTTCTTGGATATGGTGAGCCACCGCCGCCGCTATGCGGCGCAGACGTCGGATATCGCATACGGCCCGAACGGTCGGGACAACTTGCTGGACATCTGGCGCCATCCCAACTTGCCCGATGGGCATCGTCGCCCGGTGCTGGTGCAGGTGCCAGGCGGAGGCTGGAGCATCAACGGCAAGCGAGGCCAGGCGTACCCATTGATGAGCCGCATGGTCGAGCTCGGCTGGATCTGCGTATCGATCGACTACCGCAAGAGTCCTCGCAGCGCGTGGCCGGCGCACATCATGGACGTCAAGAGGGCGATCGCGTGGGTACGCGACAATATCGCCAATTACGGTGGCGACCCCGGTTTCATCGCGATCACCGGCGGCTCAGCGGGCGCGCACCTGGCCGCGTTGGCCGCGCTCACTGCAAACGATCCACGGCTGCAGCCGGGGTTTGAGCAGGCTGACACGACTGTGCAGGCGGCGGTGCCGTATTACGGCGTCTACGACTTCACAAAAGCCGAACATATGCATGAACTGATGCTGCCGTTTCTCGAGCACTTCGTGATGCAAACCCGTTACGCCGACGATCCGCAGCTTTTTGCGTTGGCGTCGCCGATTTCTCATGCCCACAGCGCTGCTCCGCCGTTTTTTGTCCTGCACGGCGAAAATGATGCGTTGATTCCGAGAGCACAAGCCCAGGCCTTTTGTGCAGCCCTTCGTCAAGCCGGCGCATCCACCGTGTGCCACGCCGAGCTCGCGAACGCTCACCACGCTTTTGACACCGTCGCCACGGTGCGGTCGCGCCTGACCGCCGATGCCGTCGCTGATTTCCTGGGCATGATCTACGGGCGATATCTCCGCTCAGGCGCGGAATCTCTGACTAAAGGCGCAATTTCAGCGAGCTGATTTGCGCGACGAACCGGCCTAGCGAATTTATCGGTCCAGCACGGCATTTCGTAAGTGATCTATCGGCTGCTGAGCTGGTCGCATCGATCCGCACAATCGGCTTTCACCAGCGCGCCGCGCGGACTAGCGTTGTGTTGGCGCCGGGGGTGCGCACCGGGCACCGGCAAAGCGGCAAGTGTCGTCGCCCGGGCCCGCTAACTGGATGCGTCTGGACGGGAGGCTTGAGTGGCGATGTCAAGGCTGGCCGCGATCAGGCCCGGGTGGAGGCGAGACAGTGACTGACGCTGTCGAGGCGGACGCATTGCCGACCGAGCTGGGAGCGGTCGACTATCTGCTGCACCGCGGAGAAGCCAATCCCCGCACCCGCTCCGGAATCATGGCGCTGGAAATCCTCGACACCACCCCGGACTGGGAGCGCTTCACGACCCGATTTGAAAACGCCTCCCGCCGGGTGCTGCGGCTGCGGCAAAAGGTTGTTGTGCCCACGCTGCCGACGGCAGCACCGCGCTGGGTGGTAGATCCCGATTTCAACCTGGACTTCCATGTGCGACGGATGCGGATCCCCGAACCCGGCACGTTGCGGGAAGTGCTTGATCTAGCCGAGGTGGTTTTGCAGTCACCTCTCGACATCGCGCGCCCACTATGGACGGCGACCCTGGTCGAGGGTCTCGCCGAGGCCAAGGCCGCAATGCTGTTGCACCTCAGTCACGCGGTGACCGACGGCGTCGGCGGGGTGGAGATGTTCGCCCAGATCTACGACCTTGAGCGTGACCCGCCGGCCCAGCCACCGCCGCCGCAACCGATTCCGCAAGATCTGTCCCCCAATGACCTGATGCGGGAAGGCATCAACCACTTGCCGGGTGCAGTGATCGGCGGTGTCCGCGGAGCTGTGTCGGGAGCGGTGTCGCTGTTAGGCCGAGCGGTTCTCAATCCGCCTTCCGCAGTGGCGGGTGCAATAAACTACGCCCGCTCAGGTGTGCGGGTGATGAGTCAGGCCGCTGAGCCCTCGCCGCTGTTGCGCCAGCGCAGCCTCGCGAGTCGCACCGAAGCGCTCGACATTCAGCTATCGGACTTGCACAAGGCAGCGAAGGCGGGCGGAGGATCGATCAACGACGCCTACCTTGCCGGTCTGTGCGGTGCTTTGGGCCGCTACCACGAAGCGCTCGGTGTCCCGATCGCGACGCTGCCGATGGCGGTGCCGGTGAACCTGCGTGCCGAAGCT